>CANRER010000001.1 GCA_947629615.1 uncultured Clostridia bacterium
TTCAGGCCGGAGCCGTTTTCTATCAAGGCCATGGAGTTCAGCTCGTCGGTCTTGGTGCGGAAGGCCACGTTTGACGCAACGCGTTTGCCGTCCGCCCACAAATTGTAGCTTTGGGCGGCCACGTCGGCCTCTATCCGTATTTCTATATCGGAGCTTTCGCCGTTAGCGGGAGCCTTATAGCTTGCGACGAGCGTTTTTTCTTCGCTTTCATTGTTGCGGTAATAAAGTTTTCCGTTGTTAAACAGTATGACGATAGAGCCGTCCGCGAAAGGATTTTCGGAATTAGAGTTCATATACGAGCTGTTCCCTATCATCACGCCGCTGTCGCGGGAGCCGTTATCCCTGAGGGTGAAGCTGTATGTCACCTTGCCGGTCGCGGCGCGCAGGGCGGTAAAAAATTTGGGGCGGTGATGAAACCAGCTTGAGGTAAGCAGCGCAAGCGGCTCGTAAACCGCGGTTTTTTTCATCAGAGGAGCGCCGTTCCCGCCAAAGGCCAGAACTGCCGCGCCGGCCGCGCCGGGCTCCGCCGCCGCGCGAAGCTCCGTTTCGCCCCCGTTTTCAACGGCCTCGGACGTAACGCCGATAAGATTGCCGTTTTCGTCGTAGGACGCGAGGTAGAGCCTGCCGCCCTCGGGCGAGGCCGCAGCGACGGTGATTTCGCCGTTTTCATCTCTCACCTCGGCTTCGAGCGGGAACAGCTTTTCGTTCGTCACCGTAACGTCGCACCGCACCTTTTGGCCCGTTTCCTGCGACATTACGAAAACATTCGACTTGCCGGGCTTAAGGCCCGTCACCACGCCGTGGTCTATCCTCGCCACGGATTTGTCGCCGCCGTAGTACGAGGTGTTCCAGAGAACATATTTATTGGAGGCGTTATAAGGCTCGACTGTGGGCGTGAGGCTTACCGACTCGCCCTGCCTTAAAACAATGCTTTTTTCGGCAAGATCCACGCTTTGCACGGGGACCTCCGGCATCTGCCTCGGATAGTCGTACTCGGCCATGGGGTAGGCCTCGTTCCATTCGACAGTGGTATATTTCTCATCCCGCGGATGTTCCTTGCTAAACTCCGATTCCCGCATGAGGAAGTAAGGGTAGCTGTTAAACGGCGGATCGCTGCTGTACTCGGCGTCCCACGTGGCGTCAATGTCGTAATATTCCCCGTCCAGTCCGACGATATCCCATTCGTGACCACCGCCGTAGACATCGCGGCAATCCACGCCCGCCGTCAGAAGCATACGGTAAAGCAGCACGGCGTAGCCCTGACACACACAGGTGCGGTCGATAAGTCCGCCGTAAGCGGTATGAGCTATCAAGTAATTGGCGTCGTCCACGTTATCATAGTCGTAGGTGATATTGCCGCAGACCCACTGATATATGGCCTCGGTCTTTTCGTAGTCGCTTTTACCCTCCAAATCAAGGGAATCCATCACCCGCTCAAGCTCAGCGTCAACCTTGCTTTCCTGCTCGGCGTCGGTGTAAAAATTAATGCTGTACCTCATGGTGTATTTATTGCCGCCGTAGGAGAAGCGCGCGGCTCTTTCTCTGTCCCACTGACGGTTAAGATAGTCGCCCTCGTTCGGCACGCCCGTATGAGCCATAGCCAGCTCAAACAGGTCGTCGGCAAGATTGTTCACGTTATACGAGCTGTCGGTAACGGTAACGTCAACGTCTATTACCGGCTCGCGGGCCACCATTCCGGCGCGGAGCTGCGCCGCGGCCTCGAGAAGGAAATCGTCCCCGGCCGACATAAGGCTCGCCTGCGACTTGAGCGGCAGCGTGACGAGGTTATAGTCCTCCCGAGACACCATTGGGTAATACACAACCTCAACGTTTTCCCCCGATGCGTCCGCGCCAAAAGCCGCGAGCGGCACAAGCGCCATCGCCGCGCAAAGCAGCAGCGCCGTCAGCCTTTTAAGCTTACTGTCCATCTTTTTTACTCCTTTTTTCTCTATTTTCCGTTTTGGCGGCCCTTTTGCGCCGAATGAGCCACGCGCATAGTACGCAGACCGCTGCCGCCGCGAGCGCGAAAGCCGCCCACACCGCGGTTACGGCCCCCTTTTCGTCCGCGCGGCCGCTCTCGCCCGCCGAGCCTTCCTCGGGGGCGTTCTCGCCGCCGTCGGCGGATTGCGCGGAGCCTTCGCCGACGCTTTCGGCGGAGGCAAGCGGGGCGGAGGACAGGCTGACGGAAACGCTGTCGGCGGCGGTGCCGCTCCAGCTTTGAGGCTCGTCGGCCCCGGGCAGGATAACGCTCAGGCTGCCGCCGAAGCTTTCCTCGCTGCCCTGCGTCACAAGCTCGCTCGCGCCGAAGGCGGCGGCGTTCAGCGTGCCGTCGATTTTAAGGCGGCCGTCCTCGTATCTTGTCCACAGTCCGCCCTCGTCCGGGTCGGCTGTGAATTTCGGAGCCATGCCTATGCCGCGCCAGCTCTCCTCGCTTGTAAGCTCGCCGATATTGGCGAAATCGCGGCTCACGCTTACATAAACGAAGCTGTCGTCCTCGGATTCGGCGTACTCCACGCCGTTTTCCTCAAGAGATGAAGTCACCATTGTTTTGAGCTGCTCCAGCACCTCGGGGCTGCCCATTTTGTCCTTTTCAATGCCGTAAACCACGTTGGCGGTGAAGCTGCCGTCGTCGTTGACGGTTAGCGTCACGTCGCTGCGGCCGCAGCCAGCGAGGAGCAGCCCGCAGAAAATCAGGGCCAAAAGGCCGAATAGCTTTGTCTTTTTCATTTGCCGCGCCTACCCTATGAACATAGTTTCGCCGTCGTACTCGTACAGCGCGGGGCCCTCGGCCCGCCTTTTAAGCAGCGCGGCAAGCGCGGCGAGAACCGACGCCACAGCCGCCGCGGCCAAAATAAACTTGATTGCGTCCTTCATTTATAAATCTCCTTAAAAATTGTCGCCGGAGGCGCTTTTCGGGTTTACGATGTCGCGCCAGCCGAGGTCGCCCCTGCCGAGGCCGCGCACCAACACCTCGGCGGTGGCGACGTTGGTCGCCAGCGGGATGTTGTGTACGTCGCAAAGGCGGAACAGCGCGCTGACGTCCGGCTCGTGGGGCTGGGCCGTCAGCGGGTCGCGGAAAAACAGCACAAGGTCGATCTCGTCGTAGGCTATCCTCGCGCCGATCTGCTGGTCGCCGCCCTGCGGCCCCGACAAGAAGCAATGCACCTTGAGGCCGGTGGCCTCGGTAACAAGGCCGCCGGTGGTGCCCGTGGCGCAAAGCGTGTGCTTTTCGAGTATGCCCTTGTAGGCTATGCAGAACTGAACCATCAGCTCCTTTTTTTGGTCGTGGGCAATTAATGCGATGTTCATATTTTTCCCTCCGTTATATTATGTCTAAGCGTTCAGAAGCCGACGGATAAGGCCCCCTCGCTCTTTGAAGTCTATGAGATCGACGCTTTCGCCGCAAAGCCTTGCGGCCATGTTGCGAAAGGCGCGTCCGGCCTCGCTTTTTTTGTCGAAGGCCACAAGGTCAAGGCTGTTTGCCGCTATGGCGAGGGCCTCGTCCTCGGGCGCGACGCCGAGCAAATCCACGCTCAGCCCCGACACAATGTCCTCCACGCTCGGCATAAGCCCCCGACGCGTCAGCGAGGGCCGCAGCCGATTGATGACGAGGCGCACCCCGCCGATTTCTTCCTTTTCCAAAAGGCCGAGCGTCCTGTCGGCGTCGCGCAGAGCGGCGGCCTCGGGCAGAACCACGACTATGGCCTCGTCCGAAGCGGCGGCAGCCGCCCTGAAGGGGCCGCCTATGCCCGGCGGGCAGTCGATAAGCACAAAGTCGTAATCGGGCGCGGCCTTTTCCGTCAGGCAGCGAAGCTGCGTGGCCGTGACGGAGCCTTCGTCCTTGGTTTGCGACGCGGGCAGCAGGTAAAGCCCCGGCTGCGTTCTGTGTTTTACGACGGCCTTCGCAAGCTCACAGCAGCCCTCGGCCACGTCCGTCAGGTCGTACACTATTTCGCTGTCGAGGCCCAAAGCCATATCAAGGCTTCTCAGCCCTATGCTCATGTCGATAAGCAGCGTTTTTTTCCCTCGCAGCGCAAGCGCCGCGCCGAGATTGGCCGTCACGGCCGTTTTGCCCGCGCCGCCCTTGCCGCTCACGACCGCTATGACCTTGCCCATAGCCGTCCCTCCCGTTTTTGCGTCATTTTTTCAGCCTGTTCGGCGGCTCCGACTCGTCCTCGCCTCCGCCGCTGAAATACTGCTCTATCGCGGCGCGTACAATCGGCGCCGCCTTGCTGCCGCCGCCCGCCTTTTCCAGAACGCAGGCCACGGCTATCTGCGGATTATCGTAGGGCGCGTAGGCTATATACACGCCGTTGGTATAAAGCTCGCTTATCTGCGCGCTGCCGGTCTTGGCCGCCACAGGCACCTTACAGCCCTCGAAGGCCTCCCTCGCCGTGCCGGAGGTGACGACCATGCGCATACCCTCGGCCACGGCCTTGTGGTATTCGGGGCTCATTTTCACCCGCGAAACCTCCTCGGGGCGGGTGACTATCTCGGCGGAATCCTCGCCCGCGCGAATGCTCTTGACGAGGTGCGGGCGGTAGAGCGCGCCTCCGTTCGCGATGGCCGCCGTGTAGCAGGCGAGCTGCAGCGGGGTGGCGAGCGTGTCGGACTGGCCGATAGCCGTTTGCAGAACGTCGCCGGGGAACCACGTGCCGCCTCGGCTTTCGCGGTTCTGCGGGCTTGCCACGCTGCCGGCGCTCTCCTCGCTTTCAAGCTCGATGCCGGTTTTTCTGCCGAAGCCGAAGCTCTTGGCGTACTCGTCTATTTTTTCGATGCCCAGCCTTCGGCCCGTTTCAAAGAAGAAAATATTACAAGAATCCCTTATCGCCTCGCTGACGTTTTCGCTGCCGTGGGTTTCACCGCTTTGGTTATACAGCCAGCACCCGGGCTGATAGTCCTTATAGTAGGTGTATTTCCCGGTGTCCTCGATGGTTTCGTCCACGGTTATGACCCCCTCGTTCAAGGCCCCGAAGGCTACGCAGGGCTTAAAGGTGGAGCCGGGCGTATAAGTGCCCATCAGCGCCCTGTTCACGAGCGGGCGGGCCGGGTTTTCCATGAGGCGCGAATATTCGCTGCTGAACTTTTCCACATCGTATGTCGGGTACGAGGCCATAGCCAGAACGTCGCAGTTGTTCACGTCCAGCACGACTATCGCGCCGCTGTCGCAGTCGCTGCCGCCCTCCGGGCTGCCGGCCTCGTCGGCTATTTTTATGATATTGTCGCGCAGAGCCTCCTCGCAGGTCTTTTGCAGCTCGATGTCCAGCGTCAGGCTGACGTTTCGCCCGTTGACGGCGGGCTTTTCGACCGACGAGTCGATATTTCCGCCGCCGGAGGTCTGCTGGGCGGCGCTTAAGCCGTCCTCGCCGCGCAGATATTTTTCGAGGTATTTTTCAAGCCCCTGCTTGCCTATGCGCGAATTTATGCCGTAGCCCTCGTCCTTCAGCTCGTCGTACTCCTCGCGGCTGATGGTGCCTACCCTGCCGAGAATGTGCGAGGCGACGCCCGGAGCGGCGTAATCGCGCACGGGCTGAACAACGACGCTCGCGCCGGCAAAGCCCGCCGACTGCTCCTTTATGGCCGTCACCACGCCTATGCTGACGTCGCTGCCGAAAACATAAGGGGTGTAGGACGAAAAGTCGCGCTCCTCCATATCCAGCCGCACGGCGGCTATTTCGGCCAGCTCCTCGCCGCCGTAGGCGGAAAGCGAATATTTTTCGGAAAGCTCGTTTATAATGTCGTTCGCCGACGCGGAGGCAGCGAAGCCGTGCTCCTTTTTCCACTCGGCCTCAAGCTCGGCGGCGGCTTGCCCGTCCTCGGTCGCGGAAGCGTCGGCGGCCTCGGCGGGCGCGGCCTCGGCGTCAAGGTCGAACGCGAAGCCCTCGCCGTCGTAGAATATGGCTTGGTCGGCGTTTTTCGTCTGCTCCCAACGGCCGAAAACGTAGCAGAGGTTGCTTATGAGGCGGTTCAAATTTTCCTCGTCGTCGGAGCCGCTTCCCGTCACCTGAACGCTGTAGCCGCTGCGGTTGGTAACGATGTCGCGGCCATAGCGGTCGTAAATTTCGCCGCGCGGCGCTTCGAGAGTTATGCTTTTGGTGGTGCGGCGGTCGCTGCGCTCGCGGTAGTCCTGTCCCTCCACTATCTGGAGCTGAATGAGGCTGGCGAAAATGGCGACGGCGCAGACGGCTATCAGCGCCCTCGCGGCGGTAAATCTGCCCTTCATGCCTTATCGCCGCCCTTCCGCAGCTTCAGCGCGGCCCAAAACAAGGGCAGCGACAAAGCCAGATTGAACGTGGCGGCGGCGAACGCCGTCAACAGCCAGCGGCCCACGGCCACGTCCCCGCGCGGCACCGCGAGCGACAGCAGCCCGTAGGCCAAATAGTAAAGCGCCGTGAAAAGCCACACACAGCCCGCCATAAGGGCGGGGGAGTTGTTTATTTTTTCGCTCACCGTCAGCTTCACGCCGACGGCAAGATACATATACAGCAGCAGATTTACGCCGAAGCCGCGGCCGGCGGCCCCGTCGATGATAAGGCCGTATATCCCGCCGACGGCGACCGCCTCGGCGGAATTGCAGAAAAGGCATACGCCCACAAAGGCCAGCACGCACAAATTCGGCGAAAACGAGAACGCTCTCAGCCGCTGCGCCGGCCCGAACTGGAGCAGCAGCGCCGCAAGCAAAACCGCCGTGCGGATAATTCTGTTTTTCACGGCTCCGCCTCCCTTCCGCCTATAATGCGCCTATCGCTTTATCTCCACAAGCGCCTCGGTTATGCCGTCCAGATCAGCCGAGGTTTCGACCTCGCAGCTCAGCGTCAAGCCGTCGCCGCTCTCGACAATTTCCGTCACCTTGCCAATCCTTATCCCCTTCGGGAATATCCCTCCCATGCCGGAGGTTTCTATGTTGTCGCCCACGACAATGCGGGCGTTTTTATCCAAATAATTCATGCGGCACTTGCCCATCGGCGTCAGGCCGCTTTTGCCCTCGATAAGGCCCATATCGTTTGTTCGGCCGCACACCGCCCCCACCGACGATTCAACGTCAGCCACGGTCTTCACCTTGGCGTAGTTCGGCCCCACCTCATACACGCTGCCGACCAGCCCCTCCGGCACGATGACTACGGAGCCGACGTCCACGCCGGCTGCGCTGCCCTTGTCGATTACGAGCGTTTCGTACCAATCGCCGCTGTCGCGCGATATGACGTTCGCCCCCTCGTACTCGGCCTCGGTCCGCAGGTCCTTCATATCGAGCAAGGCCCGCAGCCGCTGATTTTCGCTGACGTACGCGTCCATGTTCACGGTTTCCTGCTCAAGGTCGGCCACGCGCTCCTTAAGAGCCTTGTTTTCGCCCTTATATTTGCCGCTGTTTATAATGCTGTCGAACAAGTCGCCCACCGCGCCCAGCGAAGCCGCCGCCTTTTCGATGGGCGTTATCAGCGTTCCCACCGCGGCGTTGACCGCCTCGGAGCCCGTCACGGCCGACGCGGCCATTATTCCCAAAACCGCCCCCGTTGCGATAAGAAGAGCGATCCACAGCTTTTTTGAAAATTTTTTCACGCCGTAACCTCCTTGGCGGGCGCGCGCCCGCGTCTGCCCTACAGCAGCGTTATGCCAAATTCCTTTTTCAGCCTTTTCCCGAGGGCGCACACCGGCAGCCCCACGACGTTGAAATAGTCGCCCTCGATTTTTTCGATAAGAAGGCTTCCCTTATCCTGAATACCGTAGGCCCCGGCCTTATCCATAGGCTCGCCGCTGTTTACGTAGGCGGTTTTTTCCTCGTCGGAGAGGGCCTTCATATACACCCGCGTTTCCTCCGAGCCGGCCACGGTTTCCATATCCGCGCAGCGCACCGCCGCGTAGCCCGTGTAAACCTCGTGGGCTCGTCCGGCGAGCAGGCCCAGCATTTCCTTCGCCTCGTCGGCGGACTTGGGCTTTCCCAGCACACGGCCGTCGATATGCACGCAGGTGTCCGCGCCGATAACCAGCGCGTCCTTCCCGGCGAAGGCCTTGGCCACATGGAGGGCCTTCATCATGGCCAGCCTTTTGACCATTTGCCTCGGCTCCTCGTCGGGGAGCGGGGTTTCGTCCACATCGGCGGGCATGACGCGCGGCCTTAGGCCGAGCCTGTTCAGCAGCTCGCTGCGCCTCGGCGAGCCGGAGGCAAGAATATATAGCATGGTCGCAAAGCCTTTCCGCCCGCAATTTTGCAAGTCAAGCCTTCCGCCGCGGGCCGGCGGGGCTCGGGAGCGGCTCGTTTTCCGCTTCCCACTATCTCATTCTAAAGTATACCACAGCCCGCCCGTTTTTTCAATAGAAAACTTTCAAATTCACAGTTTTTTTACCATAGACGGGCGGCGTTGCCGCAAAACGCGGAAAATCCGCCCCTTCGGACGGATTTCCCCGGAAGCGCAGCGGTCTTGACCTATTATTGCGGACTGTTAAACCTCATGCCCTCCAATTCGCTGTTAAATTCCTTTGTCACCTCAAGTATCGCCTTATCCCCGTCGGCGGTAATTTTGTAATCCTTCAGCACGGGGAATTTTTCGCCCTTGAACTTCAGGGCCATTTCTTCCGCCTCCCGTTCGGACGCCAGTTCAAACGTTTCAACGGTTTTGAGCAGCTTTGCCATAGTATCGTTCCTTTCCAAGCCCAGCAAATAGTCTGCGGTCACTCCGAAATATACGGCGAGCTGAGGCAGCATCGACAAATCGGGGGCGTTTACCCCGTTTTCCCAACGGGAAACCGTTTGCACAGACACCCGCAGCGCTTCCGCAAGCTCCTCCTGCGTAACGCCCCTTTTCCGTCTGAGTTCCTTTATTATTCTCCCAATATCCATAAGCGACCTCCCGAGCTTTATAACCGTATTATAGCAAAGCGCGGCCGCAAAAAACAGCGCGCAAAACGACAGTGCGCTTAACACATTTGTTAATAAACGCCCGTCTTCGGCGCGGCTGACAAGCTCAACCGCCGAAAGCGGGCGTTTTTGTTCGATATTTCAGATTTATCCGCCTGCGCCGCGCGTTACGCGGCCTTACGCGCGGGTCTTATTCCTTGTCATCCTCATCGTCGTCGTAGTCGTAATCCTCGTCGTCCTCGTCGTCATAATCGTCGTCGTCCTCATCGTCGTCGCTTCTGCCCTTTGTCAGAGCGCCGATAGCGACAAACAACGCGCTGACGAGCACCACAACAATTATAAGAATGATTATCAGCTTGCCGAACCAACCGCCGGATTTACCCTCGGGCTCCTCGGCGTCGGCCGCGTCGGTATCGTTATCCTCGGCCCCGTCCTCGTCCAAAACCTCGGCGGCGGGGGCGCCAGCCTCGTCGAGAAGCCTTTGCTTTTCGGCTATTTCACTCTCGAACGCGGCGATTTTTTCGTCGTACATGCTCTGTATTCTGGCGAGCTCCTCGGTGGTGCGCTGAAGATCCTTCGTAACGCTCTTCACCCGTCCGCTCTGTATAGCCGCGCCCACAATACCGCCTATCAGCAGCAGGGCGGCGGCAAGTATGGCCACCAGCGTGGTTTTTTGCTGCTTCTTGCTTCCGCGCCCGGCCCTCGTGTTTCTCTCGTCCATGTTAAGTCCCTCCATCATTTTCAATACTTGTGATAATTATATCACAGTATCCGTAACTAATCAAGACAATTTTCGATTTTTTTATTAAATTTTTTATGAATTTCTCGCGCGGCGCGGCTGAGAAACCAATATCCGAACAGCCTTTTTTCGCAAGAAAAAAGCGTCGGAACAAAGGCAGGCTTTGCCAAGCCGCCAAAGGCGGCTACTCGCAAAAAGGAGGAGCAAAGCCTTCTTGCGAAGACTTTTTTTCGCAAGAAAAAAGCGTCGGAGCAAAGACAGGCTTTGCTCCGACGCCGTGGTGACCCCACGGGGAATCGAACCCCGGTCTTCGCCGTGAGAGGGCGACGTCCTAGGCCGCTAGACTATGGGGCCACGGCTTAACTGCTTGTCTATTATAGCACAGCGCTGCCCCTTTGTCAAGCATTTTTTCAAAAATTTTTCACCGGCAAAAGCAGCCTCTCCTCGCCGAGGCCCCTGCTCTCAAGCGCTTCGAGCGCGAGGGCGAGCATATCGTTTTTATAGGCCTCAACCTCGGACGCGGGCGCGACGGAGCCAAGCCCCGCGCCCTCGCACACAAGGCCGCGCAGCTCGGAGTTCTTGGCCGTAATCTCGTTTTCTCTGAAAAATCTATCCGTCCTTTCGGCGGCGGCGTCCATAGCGCAGAGAATGCCCAGATTGAACGCCGGCGGCGCAAAGGCGCGGTCGAAGGGCTGGGCGCAGTCGCCGCGCACCTCGAGGGTGCCTCGAGCCGTCAGCTCAACCGACTTGAAGGAAAGATAACACTCGATGTCGCGCTCCTCGGCCCCATAGCTCGGGTCGGAAAAATAGTCGGCAATCGTCACGGGGGCAAAGGTTTCGTATCGGCCGCCGCGAATACGGTTGAACAGCCCCTTTTGAAGGAAGAAGTCCACAAGCTCGTCAACGCTCGCGAACGCGCCGTCCACCTTGCCGGTGATGTTCGGGCAGCCGCCGAAGGCGCTTTTTTCCCACAGAAAATCGCGGTACAGCACATAGCCGAGGCCGTCCCAGTCGGGCGAGTTGGCAAAGAGCAGCGCCCTCAGGAAGTCCAGCCGTGCAAAGAGGGTGTAGGCACGCGGAGCGTCGGCAAGGCTTACGTCCAAATGCGTCTGCACCGAGGACAGATAAGCCGGGAAATCGGGGAAATTGTGGCGGGCGGGAGCCTCGTGCAGGAATTTAGCCACCATATTATAGGTGGAAAACGGCACATGGTGTTCGCTTATGCGCTTTTTGTTGGGGTTTGTGCCACAGCCTATAAGCGTCATGCCGCCCTTTTGAAGGTAGCCCTGCACAAGGCCGAGGTATTCGCGGAAACGGGCGTCGAGCTCGGTCAGGCCGGCGGCGTGGTTGAGCGAAAACTCAAAATTATTGTAGGAATTGTCGAAGCTGAGGCAGTCGCCGAAGCTGTTTTCCATAAAAAGCGGTTCGCCGCCGACGCCGCGCAGCGCGCAGCTCCAGCCGAGGCCGCCCAGATAGTCCGTTATCGCGGCGGCATAGGGCTCGTCAATCTCGCCGCCGTCAAGGCTGACAAGCGGGAACTCCAGCTCAACGCCGACCCTGCCGGCGGTTTTTTTGCCCTCGAAAGGGCGGAAAAATCGATTGTAGACAATTTCTCGAGCGTTCATAATGCTTTCCTTTCATGCTGTCGTTCCGCCGTTTTGCGCCAACGAGGGCCGCCCGAAGGCAGCCCCCGCGAAAATATTTCAGATTACCTCTACGAAGTCGATTTCGCCGTCGAAGCCGCCTATCTCCTCCACGACCTCGTCGTCAAAAACGAACTCTATTTCTTCAAGGAACACGGCGTCAACCTCGGCTGTGGAAAGACCGGCAATCGTAACGGTCTTTCCGTCCTCGGACACAACCGCGTCGGTCTTAACCGCGCCGTCCTCGCTTGTTGCGTAGCCGCTTATCTTGCCGAATTTGAGGCCCGCCTCGTAAACCTTATCCTTAAGGGTTATCGCGCCGTCGGCATAGGTCATCAGCATATCGCCCTCCTTGGTCAGCTTATAGCCGTCGCCGTCCTTGATGAGGTATATGCCGCCGTTATTAAGCACCTCGACCGCCTTTGCGAGCTGGTCCTTATTGATGAGGGTATCGGGGTTTTTCTCCACAAAGCCCGCGACAGCCTCTGCTACAAGGCCGTATACGCCGACAGGCTCGGACGCGGGGCCCGTTACCGTGCCGACCTTGCCGACGGCCCTGTAGAGCGCGTTGGTATCGGCCGTGGAGAAGGCCGCCCCGACGCTGCCCTCGCCGATTTCGGCGGCGAAGGTTTCGCTCGCGCCGGACTTGAATACCTCTATGCCGTCGCCGTTAAACAGGAAATCTATTGTGAAGCTCTTTTCCGCTTCGCTCCAGCCAAGCTCCGCCGTGGGCGCGGTCACAAGAGCCTTTACCTCGTCGGCGGTAAGCGCGCGGTCGTAAATCTTAAATTCGTCGATAAGCCCGTTGTAATACTCGCCGCTATTGCCCCAGTTGGCCCTGCCTATCTGGAATATGGGGCTTTCGCCCAGCACATCGGTCATGGCGTTCTTCGCCGTCGCGGAGGTCTTCGGCGCGCCGTCGATATAAAGCTCGGTCTTATCCTTGGAAACCACCAGAGTGACGAGCTTCCATACGTTCGGGGTAAGCCCGGAAGCGGTGATGTTATCCGAGCCGTCGCGGCTGCCGGAGCAGTTATAACGCTCGACCGTAATTGTCGACGCGAGGTCGAGCATACCGAGGTAATGCTCGCTTTGATATTTCTGCTCCTCGGCGTTTTGCGCCGCGAAGAACGGCCAGTTTTTATCCGTGGCGTTTGTCTTGTTATAGAAGCTTATCGTGAACTCCTCAACGTTCGCGAGAAGCGAGCTTCCGTCCTCGGCCATTACGGCGTTGAGCCAGCCGTCGCCGCCAAGCGACAGAGCCTTGCCGTGGTCGCTGTCGACAAGAGATACCGCGCCGTTTGCCTCGGCCTTGCCAAGCCCGCCGACGAAGCCGGTTTCATTGTCGTCAAAGCTGAGGTCGAGCAGAAGTCCGTCGTAATCCTCTTCGTCATAGCGGAGCATAACGGCGGTATTCTTTTCGGCCGTACCCTTAAGCGCGTCGGACAAATCGGCGTTATAAACGCGTTTTTTCATGCCGCCGTAAAGAGGCTTATCTATAACATAGGAGGAAGCGTCATACTCGCCGCCGAGCTTTACCTCGAACGTCTTGGGCGAAAGAATTTCCGCGCCGTCGGCGTTTACATAGCATACCTTAATTTCCGCGTAGGGGGTATAAACGGCCTTAAGGTCGTATGTGCCGCCCTCGCTTATCATGGCTCCCAAATTGGATTTCGTCTTATTAAGGCGGTAAACAACATTGTCCTTCTCAATTTTTTCGGGGGCGTTATACGTATAGAGCTTGCCAAGCTCTATGCCCTCGGTAACGGTGACGGGGTCTTTTATTGCCGCGCCGCTCTCGTCCTCAAATTTAACCGTAACGGTCGGTTCCTTCTCTTCGCCATTGACAGTCCTTACCGTCAGCTCAACGGTGGGGCCGCTGTATTCGCCGTGGTTTATGGAAGCGAACTTTCTGCTGCCATCGGCGCTGAGCATAGCGAGGGTGAACTTCGGATCTCCGCCGTTAGCGAGGTATTCGTTGAGCTGGCTGGTAAAGTTGATTTTAAGAACCTGCCCCTCGCCCGAAACGGAATTGCCGCTGCCCGCAAAATGGTACGGATAGCCCGTATAGGTTCCCCCATTAGCCGTATGAGCAGGCATTTTGGAGCTGTCCTCAACGAAATTGAGGGTATTTCTATCCCAATCGCCAAACGGCAGGAAATAGAAGTGCAGGTCGCCCGCCTTGCCCTTGTCGCCATCATTTTCGGCTACCATCGTCAGCTTGACGACAGCGTTGCGTATTTCGGCGTCCTTATAATCTGTCAGGTCAAAGCCCATATAGGCGTTGCGGTTCTGCCAACCGCACCCGGCCTGAATAATATCCGTTTTCGTCGCGCCTTCGTTGCCAGCGGAGGCAGAGGCCGCAAAGCCGTCCTTCGCAGCCACAACAGGCGTTGTCTCAGTTTTTATAACTTTGCTTACGCCAACTGCAAGAATACTGCCGTCCGCGCCGTCCGCCTTTTCAACAGGCTCGCCGTTTAAGGTCACGTTCGTCACGCCGGCAGCCTTGATGACGACCGCGTTGGCGGCCGTCGAGGCGGCAAGGTTGCTGCCGGTTATATTAAGAGTATCGCCGTCCCGTTCAATATAAATATCGCTTATTTGAAGCGGGCTGTTTATCTCAATATCGCCGCCTGCAAGCGTTTTGCCGTTCACAAGGGCAACTGCTGCATCGCTCACGTAAGCCATTTTGGCGTCGGTGGTATATCCGCCGAAGGAGCCGTCCGACGCGTCGGTATTTTTAACATAAAGGGTAGCAGAATCGCCGTTCACGTTGTAGCTGACGGCTGCGCTGTCGTTGCTCTCAACAATATCCTCCGCGGTAACGTCGGCGGATTCACCCGGCTTCACAGGGTACAGCACGGTGCCGAACTTAACGGTCTTGCCGGTCTTGGAGAAGGAGGCGTACCGGCTCTTGGCCACAAGGCCGTAGTCGGCGCTGAAATAACCATCCCGCACGGCGGCGGAGTCGGTTCCGGCGACAACAACGTTGGCCTTGTCAAGGAAGGCGGTCGTTACGTTATTTCCGTCGGCTTCCGCGTTGCTCGAAGGCATAAAGTGCCAGTTCTGGTTATATTTCTGGTTTTCGTTATTGCCCTCCACATAGTCGGTCACAACGGCAAAGCCGCCGTTTTTAAGGAACAGCACGTTTCTGGTATGCTCCGTATTGGGATAGCCGTGCTGCCCCGATGTGGCGAAGCTGAAGGCGTCGTTGTCGGCCCATTCGCTGAATTTTTCCGCGCTGGCGGCATGAGCGCCCATGTTGACGGCCTCGGCCTCAACGGTATTGTGCGCGCTGGCATAGCGCAGCTCCTTATAAATGTTGTTATTCGGATTGTCGTAGCCGTAACGGCCGCTGTCCACAAGCAGAGGCTGGCCGTAGGCATACATAAGCACCTGATTGGAATCGGGGTGATAGTGGCCGTCGCTGGGGTTGTTCACGAAGGACACATAAACCGTATCGTCGGGCTTCCAGCTCGTGCGCATATAGGCGGAGTTAGCGTCGTCGTAGAGGACGGATTTTTCCTCGTCAAAGTCGGCGTCGCCGCTGACATAGGCGTTGAGCACCGGGTCGTTCAGGTACTCGGCAACGAGCTTAAACTCGGGCATTTTGTCGCGGTAGTTGGAGTCGCCCACGTTGGAATCCCAGCCGTCGGGGAAGAAGCTCTGAGCGGCGTTCCTCGCGGCGTAGGCAAGCTTGGTCTTGAAGCTTGCGCTCATGGGATTGCCGGACTTTTCGGCCGCGATAAGGCAGTCGCCGTAAAGCTTTACGCACCACTCGGCGTAGGAGGGGCCGGCCTCCTTAAAGCTCATATCGTCGTTGAAAAGGAAGTCCATTGTATATTCCACGTTACTCTCTACCTTTTCGCGGAAAGCGTCGTGGTCGTTAAACTCGGGCAGGAACTCGACAGCCTTGAAGAAACCGGCGTTGGCGACTATCTTCCAGTTACTCCACCAAACGTCGTCCTTTGTTATGTCGAGGCCGTTCAGATAATTGCAGTCGCCCCACATGAACGAAAGAATGTTGACAAATTCGTCGAGCTTGTTATCGAACACATCCGTGCCGAGGAAAGCGTCGACTATGTCCACCCAACGGTTCAGACGCTCGCCCGTTTCAAGCGTGCGGGGCCAGCCGTAGTTCATCTGATTGGCAAAGGCGTTCATCAGGTCGACAAGCTTCGGGCCGAAGCTCGCGCCGGGGTACTGCACGTGATACGGGTGCGCCGCGTCATAGGCATCGGCGTCGGCAAGGTAGGACAAATACTCATAAGCCATAGGCTTGCCGAACCAAAAGCGGGCCGTAACGTTGTGATACTCGCTGTCGGCGTTGGGAGCCGAGGCATTCCAAATGGGGTTATCGATATTTTCGTAAGAGAATATGTTTCCCCTTATCGCGCTCCACGTCAGCTTGGTTTCGTCCCACGTCGTATCGCCGATATTGATTACCAGCACGTCCTTGGAGCCGGTGTCGCAGTCCTCGGCATAAGCCGCGTTGACGACAAGCTCGGCCTTGGTTATATTCTTCCCCGCGACCTTATCCAGCGGGAAATTGACGTAGGTACGGCGGGTGTTGCCGCCCGTGGAATTGTTGCCGTTATCGGCGTCCTCCTTAACATAAAGGTCGGTTACGGGGCCGTTGTTGGCGGTGGTGCTTTGCGAGCTGATAAAGGTGTCGTTATCGGCGGGGATTGTTTCGCTGCCGCCGTCATACGTCACAACAAGCTTCGGGCCAACGTCGCCCTCGGCCTCCTTGGACTTAACTATTACGGGGTACTGCTGCTTGCTGCCCGCCATGAGCATGAACGAAACGGCCCCGTTATTGAGCTCGCTCTTAACGCGGTCGGTAACGTCCACGTTGTAATCGGTATATGTCTTATCCGTTACGGTAAACTCGGCCTGCCACATATCAAATTCGTACGGGCCGGTGAGTATATTCCTCATGGGCAGCACGGCCATGCCGTAGTTTTCGTCGGCCTCGGTAACGCCGCTGCCGGTTATCTCGTTTTTCTTGTGACGCTCCTTGAAATACTCGAGCAGCGCCTTTTTGGCCGCAGTGTAATCCCCGCTATCCACGGCGGACTTAACGCCCGCGAGGCCGGGGAAGGCGGAATAATTCAGTTTAGCGAAGAAATCCGCTTCTTTCATGGACGCCGCCTCCGTAGTGACGGTGAACGCGCCGAAAAGCGAGCACACCATGGTCATCGCCACAAAAAGCGACAACAGCCTTCTTTTTTTCATTTTCCATTACCTCCCTGTTATATACCTTTTTTATATACTTTTTTTACATACTCGTAGCTCTTTATATCGCCTATATCGTATCGCTTGCCGGGCATCTCGTAGGCGTAAACCGGGGTTTTTTCGCACATATAGCACACGAGGCTGCCGGGTGCGTCGGTGCCGCAGCCCTCGTCTATGCCGCGCTTTATGAGGGGAAGATCCTCGGCGCGGTAGAAGTAGAACGGGCCGACGCACCAGTTGCTCTTAGGTTCGCGGGGCTTTTCCTCCATCGAAATCACGCGCATATTTTCGTCGGGCACCATAACGCCGCAGCGGCGCAGCTCCTCGAGGCTTTCCTCGTAGTCGCACATAACGGCGGAGCTGTTTTTCCTCTCGGCGAAATCCACAAATTCCTTAAACGAAAAGTCGATAAGGTTATCGCCCGCGATGACAAGCAAATCCTCGTTTTCAAGGCCGCACTCGTCGATGGCGAACTGTATGTCCTTCACCGCGCCGAGGCGGCTCTCGTTCGAAACGCTGCCGTCGTCGATAACCGTTATGGGCTTTTTGACGACGGTGTTTTTATCCCTCCACGCGGTAAATTCGTTATAGTAACGGTGGTTCGACACGATAATGTGTCCGTCGACTCCGTCGATGTTGTCTATATCCCGAAGCAGGTGGTCGAGGATTGACATTCCGTTCACCTCGAGCAAAGCCTTGGGGAAGTTTTCGGTCAGCGGATACAGCCTTGTGGCGTAGCCCGCGGCAAGCACAACACTTTTCATTGATTTTTCTCCTCCGTATCGTCTGCTCAGAAAGCCAAAAGCGCGTCCATATAGGCTTCCAGCTCGTCAATTTTTATCCTTTTTTGCTCCATGGTATCGCGGTCGCGCACGGTGACGCAGCCGTCCTCGGCGGTGTCGAAGTCCACGGTTATGCAGACCGGGGTGCCGATCTCGTCCTGACGGCGGTAACGCTTGCCGATGGAGCCGGCCTCGTCGTAGTCGCAGGGATACTTTTTAAGAAGCCTTTGATACAGCTCCGTCGCGCTTTCGCTGAGCTTTTTGCTGAGCGGAAGCACCGCCGCCTTGACCGGCGCGAGATAGGGCGCGAGGCGCAAAACCACGCGCACGTCGCCCTCGCCGACCTCCTCCTCGTCGTAAGCGTCGCACAGGAAGGCCAGCGCGACGCGGTCCGCGCCGAGGGACGGCTCGATGACGTAGGGGATATAGCGTTCGTTCGTGACGGGGTCGATATACTCCATGCTCTCGCCGCTGTGGTTTTGGTGCTGCGTGAGGTCGTAATCGGTTCTGTCGGCGATGCCCCAAAGCTCGCCCCAGCCGAAGGGGAACAGAAATTCGATGTCGGTCGTGCCCTTGGAATAGAAGCTGAGCTCCTCCTTGCTGTGGTCGCGCAGACGCATATTTTCTTCCTTAAGGCCGAGCGAGATGAGGAAGTCGCGGCAATAGGAGCGCCAGTAGTCGAACCACTGCATATCCTCGCCGGGCTTGCAGAAAAATTCCATCTCCATCTGCTCGAACTCGCGAATACGGAAAATGAAGTTGCCGGGGGTTATTTCGTTGCGGAAGCTCTTGCCCACCTGACACACGCCGAAGGGTATCTTGCGGCGGGTGGTGCGGGCGATGTTTTTGAAATTCACAAAAATTCCCTGCGCCGTTTCGGGGCGGAGGTAAATCTCGCTCTTGGCGTCCTCGGTGACGCCCTGAAAGGTTTTGAACATCAGATTGAACTTGCGTATATCGGTAAAATTATGGCCGCCGCACTTGGGGCAGGGAATGTTGTTTTCCTTAATATACTCCACCATTTTGGCGTCGCTCCAGCCGTCCACCACGACGTTTTCGCCCTTTTCGCGGCAAAAATCCTCGATGAGCTTGTCGGCGCGCTGGCGGCTCTTGCAGTCGCGGCAGTCCATCAGCGGGTCGCTGAAGCCGCCCACGTGGCCGCTGGCCACCCAAACCTCGGGGTTCATGAGTATCGCGCTGTCAAGGCCGACGTTGTGGGGGCTTTCCTGCACGAATTTCTTCCACCAAGCCTTTTTGACGTTGTTCTTGAACTCCACGCCGAGAGGGCCGTAATCCCATGAATTGGAAAGTCCTCCGTAAATTTCGCTGCCGGGATAAACGTAGCCGCGCCCCTTGCAGAGGGCGACTATCTTATCCATCGTTTTATCTTCGTTTCTCATATATACAGTCCTTTCTTGGGGTACTATACTACTAACTACTATTTTACAACAAGTTTGTCATTTTGTAAAGGGCAAATTAAAAAATTTTTAATTTTTTATGACGGGCCGCCGCCCGATTTTGAACGAATATAATTTCCGTCGGTGATAATACTAAGACTATCTTAGATGGGGAGGCAAGCAACATGAAGGCAATTATCATGGCGGGCGGAGAGGGAACGCGCATGAGGCCGCTGACCTGCGACATACCCAAGCCGCTCGTGCGGCTGGTGAGCGCACCGATAATGGAGCACACCATCCGCCTTTTGAAGCGCTTCGGCTTTGAGGACATAGCCGTGACGGTGGGCTATCTGGGCGGGAAAATCCGCGACCGCTTCGGCGGCGGCGAGGAGCTTGGCGTGCGGCTGAGCTATTTTCCCGAGGAAAGCCCGCTCGGCACGGCGGGAGGGGTGAAACGCGCCGCAAACGGCGGCGAGGCCCTGTGCATAAGCGGCGGCATAGTGACTGACATCGACCTTGCGGCGCTGGTGGACTTTCACAAAAGCCGAGGCGCCGAGGCCACCCTTGCGCTGACGAGAATATCGGCCCCTATGGGGCGGGGCATGGCCGTGACCGACGCTTCGGGCGCGGTTACGCGCTTTGTGGACGACCCCGACTGGGGACTGGCGACCTCCACCCTCGCCTGCGCGGGGATATACGTGCTGTCGCCGGCGGCGTTGGATTTTATTCCCGACGGCGGGGCCGACTTCGAGCGCGACGTTTTCCCTGCCATGCTGCGGGAAAAGCGGGGCCTGTTCGCGCAAAAATGCGAGGGCTACTGGCGCGACGTGAGCGACCCCGCGGCCTACCGCCGCTGCTGCGCCGACGTGCTGGACAAAAAGGTGTCGGTCTATATGCCCGAGCAGGCGGACGAGGGCCTTTGGCTGGAGGAGGGCGCGCTTTTGGAGCAGGGGACCGTACTGAGGCCGCCGGTATACATCGGCGCGGGGAGCCGTGTTTTCCGAGGGGCGCGCGTCGAGCCCTACAGCGTGCTCGGCTGCGGGGTTAGCGTCAGCCGCGGCGCGGGGATAAAGCGCAGCGTCGTGCTGGACGGCTGCCGCGTGGAGGAGAACGCCCAGCTTCGCGGCTGCGTGGTTGACGAAGGGGCCGTCCTCCGCCGCGGCTGCTCGGTGTACGAGCAGGCAGTGATAGGGCGCGGCAGCGTGGTGGGCGAAAACTGCGCCGTCAAGCCCTCGGTGCGCATATGGCCCGGCAAGGAGCTGCCCGCCGAAAGCGTGCAGAAGAAAAACCTTATCTGGGGCGGCTGCTCCGCCGCCGACATTTGGACGCGCTCGGGTGTGAGGGGCGAGCTGGGACTTGAAATAACGCCCGAGGCGTTCGCGCGGCTCGGGGCCGCCGTCGGCACGGTGTGCGAGGGCGGGCGGCTGGCCGTGTCGGATCACGGCTCCCCGGCGTCGGCCATGCTCAAAAGCGCCTTCACCGGCGGCGCGCTGTCCGCCGGGGCGCGGCTTTACGACTTCGGCGAGCAGCCCCTGCCCGTCAGCCGCAGCGGGGTGCGCTTTCACCGCATGACGGCGGGCGTTTCGATAAACGTGTACCGCCGGGGCGGGGCCGACATAGCCGAAGCGAGGCTGATAACCTCCGGCGGGGCCGACCCGGACAGAAGCTTCGTGGCGGCTCTGCGCTCGGTCTTTGAGCGTGAGGACTTCGCCCGCGCGGGCGCGGACACCATATTTGAAACCGAATACCTTTTTGAATACAAGCTGTTTTACCTTAAAAACCTCATCAACTCCACCACAAAGCAAAGCCTCGGCTTTAAGCTGATGCTGGGCTGCGGCTCGCCTTGGGCGGAGCGGCTTTTGAGGAGCGCGGGCGGGGACCTCGGCTGCGCGGTAGAGATCTGCGGCGCGAGCTCGGCGGAGGAGCTTGCCGCCGCCGTGAAGAACGAGGGCGCGGATCTCGGCGCAATCATCGACCCCTCCTGCGAGGAGCTGACCCTGATCGACGGCTCGGGCAATGTTTTGAGCCGCGACATCTACACCCTGCTCACGGCCATGATAGTTATGAAAACGCACGACAAGGCCCGCGTATTCGTGCCGGTTTCGGCCCCGTCGGGAGTGGAGAGCCTCGCCGAGCGCTTCGGCGCGAGCGTCACGCGGACGCGCGTTTCGCCGCAAGCGCTTATGCGCGAGCTGACAAACGGCAGCGGCGACTGCGGGCGCGACCAGTTCATCTACGCCTTCGACGCGGTGGGCGCGCTCATCAAGCTGATGGACTTCATGAAGGCCGAAAACGCCTCTCTCGCCGAGCTGACGGCCCGCCTGCCCGAAACCCACATGGTACACACCGGCGTGGACTGCGCCGAAAAGGCCGAGGCTATGGAGCGTATGCGCGAGCGTCACCGCCTCGACCGCGCCGACATGACCGACGGACTGCGGCTCAGCTTTGACGGCGGCTGGGTGCTTATCCTGCCCTCCGAAAACGGCCCCGCCATAAACATCACCAGTCAGGGCTACTGCGAGGAATACGCCCGCGAGCTGGCGGATATGTGCGCGGACGAGCTGAGCGGGCATTAATTTCGCCCTTTTTCGCCGGCATTTTTCAAAAAAAGGGTTTACTTTCCCTTCGGTATGTGCTAAAATAAACTTGCGAAACGTTTGGATAATTTTCCCAAATGATAAGGCCGCCGAGGCAATGCCGCTTGGTATTGCCTTAAAGCGGTTTAACAAAGCGAGGAGGAATGGCAGATGCGAAAATTGAAAAAACTTACGGCTTTGCTGACGTGCGCGGCGATGGCGCTCGCGGCGGCGCCGGGGAGGGCCTTCGCCGCCTCGGGCGGGGTTCCCTTCGGGCTGCTGTACGCCGTCTATGCCGACCACGCGGAAATCACCGGCTACTCCGGCTCCGCGGCGGAGCTTGACATTCCCGCCGAAATAGGCGGACTGCCGGTGACGGCCATAGCCAACGACGCATTTTCGGGCTGCGCGGGCCTTGTGAGCGTAAGCTTGCCGGAAAGCGTCGCCTCCGTCGGCGGGCGGGCGTTCAGGGGCTGCACAAGCCTTGAGCGCGTGAACCTTCCCGACGCCGTGACCCTTATAGGCTACGACGCGTTTTACAACACGGCGCTTTATAACGACGACGCGAATTGGACGGACGGCGTTCTTTACATAGACAATCACCTCGTCAGGGCGCGCAGCCTTGCCGACGAGCATTACGACATAAGACCCGGCACGCGCACCGTCGCGGACGGCGCGTTCCTGCTCGACGAAAGTGAAATAAGGAGCGTGAGCATACCCGACAGCGTGGTTTCGATAGGCAGCTTCGCGTTTTCCGAGCTCGACACCCTCGAAAGCGTGAGCATAGGCAGCGGCACGGCCTATATCGGGGAGGAGGCGTTCTCCTTCTGCCCCGGCCTCACGGACGTGAACCTCCCCGACAGCGTTGTCAATATCGGCAGCTACGCGTTCGCCGACACGGCGTTATATGACGACGACGCGAACTGGACGGACGACGTTCTTTACATAGACAACCACCTCATCAAGGTCCACCCCGCAAAGGCCGGCCGCTGCGACGTAAGGCCCGGCACGCGCACCGTCGCGGGCAGCGCGTTTCAGTACTGCGAGGATCTCGAAAGCGTCAGCCTGCCGGAAAGCTTGGTTTCCGTCGGCGAAAGGGCGTTCGAGGGCTGTTCGAGCCTCGCGGACGCGAGCCTCCCCGCCGGGTTGACCTACATCGGCGCGAGCGCGTTTGAAAGCTGCTCGAGCCTCGCGAGCGCGGACATTCCGTCCGGCGTGGCCTCCATCGGCGAGAGGGCGTTCCGCCTCTGCGCCGGCCTCACGGGCGTCAGCATAGCGAGCGGGGTGGCCTCCGTCGGCGCGAGAGCGTTCGAGCATTGTATTCTCCTTAGAAGCGTGGAGCTTCCCGACAGCGTTCTCTCTATCGGCGAGAATGCGTTTTCGAGATGCGAAAGCCTTGTGAGCGCGAGCATAGGCAGCGGCGCGGCCTCTATCGGCGAAAGGGCGTTTTACGCCTGCGCCGACCTTGAGGAGATAACCGTTTCGGAGCGCAACGCCAACTACACGGCCATAGACGGCGTGCTGTTCGACAAGGCCGAAACCGTGCTGATACAATATCCCGCCGGGAATAAGCGCACAAGCTACGCCGTGCCCGACAGAGTGACGGAAATCGGCAGCGACTCGTTTTTCGGCTGCGGCGTTCTCGAAAGCGTCGATATTCCGGGCAGCGTCGCCTCCATCGGCGACGGGGCGTTTGAGTACTGCATAAGGCTCGCGAGCGTGAGCATGAGCGGCGTGGTTTCAATCGGTGAAAGGGCGTTCTTTGGCTGCTATGACCTCACGAACGCGGTTATCCCCGACGGCGCGGTCACTATAGGCGGGGAGGCGTTCTCGAACTGCCACCGCCTCGTGAGCGTCAGCCTGCCCGAAAGCGTTCTCTCGATAGACTGGCAGGCGTTTTCCGAGTGCGAAAGGCTTGAAAGCGTAAATATCCCCTCGGGCACGGCCTCTATCGGCGCGAGGGCGTTTTACGGCTGCGAAAGCCTCGCGGAGATAACCGTTTCGGAGGATAACCCCAACTACACGGCCATCGACGGCGTGCTTTTCGACAAATCCGTGACCGAGCTGATACAATATCCCATCGGCAGCAAACGGACAAGCTACTCCGTGCCGGACGGCGTGGAGGAAATCGGCGGCGACGCGTTTTTCCTCTGCAGTCTTGCGAGCGTCGGCATACCCGAAAGCGTGGTTTCGATAGGCGTGGGGGCGTTCAGCCTTTGCGCGAGGCTCGCGGACGTGTATTACGCCGGGAGCGAGGAGGCTTGGGAGGAAGTGGAGATAAGCTTCAATAACGACTCCCTCTTTAAGGCCGCGAAGCATTGGAACAGCTCCGTGCCCGCGCCCGAAATAAAGCGGGCGGACTTCGTTAAGAACGCCGACGGCGGCCTGAGCGTCGCCGTGGAAACCGCCAACGTTCCCGCCTCGGCCAAGCTCATCGCGGCGGCCTTCGGTGCGGACGGAACGCTCATCGACAGGGCCTCCGTAGAAAACGGCCGCGCCGCGTTAAACGGCGAGGGAGTAAAAACCGTTAAGGTCTTTTGCTGGGACAGCCTCGCCTCCTTGAGGCCGCTTTGCCCGGCAAAGGAGGCCGCCGCGCTGTAGAGCGATATTTATACTGTCCTCAATAAAACATTAAAAAATAATATGCGCCCCAAAAATTAGGAATTTTCGGGGCGCATATCACGATAGACAAAACAGACCGCCAACTTACTTTGCCAGCGGTCTGCGTCGTCGAAAGGCGGTTCTTTTATTGTGTGCTTTCCTCCGCCTCGGCTGTTTCCTCGGCGGGGATTTCCGTTCCGTCGGGGAGAACCTGCGGGGCGGCCTCGCCTTCGGGCGTTCCGTTATAAACCATCTCGTTGGTATAGCCGAGCACCTCGCGGCGGCTCGACGCCTGTCCCACGCAGATAACGTCGCCCGGCTCGACCTCCGCGCCCGATAGCATGACGCAGGTGGGGCTAAGCCGCTGGGTTTTCTTTTTCTGGTCGCCGTTTATGAAAATCTTGCTCTTTTCGGTGAAGCCATTGCCGTTGACGTAAAGGTTGTCGCCGACGACGGTCACGTAATCCAGCGTTACGGGAACCGTTCCCATGCGCATATCCGACGGCTTGTAATAATCCGGCGTGGGCCAGCCGTAATGCTGACCGTAGAGCGCGTCGTACATCAAAAGCTCAAGCTTTTCCTCATAGTCCGGGTCGGAGGCGCAGGTTTGGTTGAAGCGGTTTATAGCTCCGTTGTTAATGCCCAAAAGCCCGCAGACGTAAGAGCTGAGCATATTCGATTCCATTCTCAGGCGGGGCTGCTTTTCAAGGCCGATGTTATCCCATATCACGTATTCGGTAGTATAAACGTCGCCAAGAGCCACCTCCTCGTCGGTAAATTCCAAGCTGGGCAGGTGGTCGCCGTAAAGCACAAGCACCGTAGGCTCGCCGCGCTCCTCCAGCTTGGAGATAAGGTCGCCCACAAAGGCGTCCATCTCGCTGACCATGTTTGTGTAATACTCTATCATGCTGGTGCGCTCGTCGGTAAATACGCCGCGCTCCATGTGTATGGGCAGTTCCACGTCCTCCAACGGCTCCTCGGGGTACTTGCCGTGCCCCTGCACCGAAACCGCCCACACGAACTTGCTTTGATGCTCGGTATCGGTGTCGATGGCTTTAAGTATCTCGCCGGTGAGGATTTTATCCTTGCACCAGTTGAAGGCCGTGCGCTCGATGTTATCCATGTATTCGATGGGCTGAAAGCTGTCGAAGCCCAAGTGGGGATAAACCTTGTCGCGGTCGTAGAAGTTGCCGGTGTGGTCGTGTATGGCGTGGCAGCCGTAGCCACGCTCCTTAAGATTGAAGGCTATGCTTTCGCAGGGAACCTCGAGCATAATTGTCTTATACGGGTATTCGCCGGAGCCGAACGGCTCCATGGACATACCAGTCAGCACTTCGAACTCCGAATTGGCGGTGCCGCCGCCGTAGGACGGCATATGCAGCTCGCCCGAGGTGAAGCTGTCCTTCAGCCAAGTGAACACCGGCACGGGATTTTCGCTGTAAACCGCGCCGTTGATTAGGTTCGGGTCAAGGAAGGATTCGAGCTGAACCATGATTATGTTCGGCTGCACGGCTCCCTCCTCGGGTGCGGTCACGGGCGGCAGAGCGTCGGTCACGGCGCGGACCTTTTCCTCGCTGTAGCCCGACGGCTTGTCGATGCCGGTATCCAGCACGCTCGAGCTGAAGCAGTAGGCGAAGCCGTAATTCTTATACGCGCCCACAATATCGCCGAAGCGGTTGCTCAGGGTGTGGTAGTTGAGCCCGATGTTCGTCGCGACCAGCACGGCGGCCAGCAGGCCGACGATGGTCGCCACGTTTCGGCCGAAATTCATTCTGCCGCTTATCTTCGGCCCCACTATCCACAGCACGGCCACAAGCAGCACCAAAAGCCCCGCCGCGACATACAGCATTATGCGCTGCGCCTTGGTGAGATAAACCAGAATAAGGCTCAGCTTCACCACCTGAAAGTCCACCGCGCCCAAGGGCGTTACGCGGTAGCTGAGCACGGCGTTGTTGATAAGACCGCACACCAGCCACGGCAGCGAGAACAGCACTATGCCGAAAACCCTTCGCCTGAAAAGCAGGCAGAGCGACAGAGTGAAAATTATTATCAGGGCATTGTAAAAGAACACCGTCGGGCTGGTGACAAGATGCTCGAAGGCTTGCGCCACGCTGCGGCGGCCAAGGGCCTCGATGACGAAATTCTCGACAATGCCGAGGAATATGCAAAATATTATGGAATGTTTTTCAATAAAGCCGTAAAGGCCGGAAAAAAATTTTTTCATTTCCAAACCCCCGCGTAAGAGAGGCGGCAAAAGCCGCCGTAGTTATTTTACAATTATTATATGGCAGGCCTCGGCGATGACGGGAGCGTCCTCGCGGCCGCATTGGGTAAGAGCCGCGGCGGAGCCTCCCACGGCGACGGCCGCGGCGGCGATGATCGCGATTATCTTCCCGACGGGGCTTTTCTTCTTCGGCTTTTCGGGCCCGCTCTCGTGGAGAACCGCCCCGCAGCCGCTGCAAAGCTCCTTGTCGTCCGGGTTCATTTTCCCGCATTTAGGACAAAACACAAGCTTCACCTCCAATATATTGTGGTTTGAGCCTCAAATACTAATCTATTATACAACAAAGTTTTTCATTCGTCAATAGCAAGTTGCAAAATTAACAAATGGGTAAAAAATTTTTGCGCGGCGTTTTGCCGTTCAAAGAATTTGTTGACAAGCCCCCCTCAAAACTGTATAATTGTAAAAAAAGGGGTGATCTCCGTGGACGGAAAAAGCATAGGCGGGCGGCTTGACGCCGCCGTTATCTCGGCCCTTTCGGGGGCGGAGGCGCGCGTGTTTGAAAGCCTCGGCTCCACCAACGACGCCGCCAAGGAGCTTGCGGCCTCCGCGCCGGAGGGCTTCGCCGTGCTGGCCGAAAGACAGACCGCCGGCCGAGGCAGGCGCGGGCGCACGTTTGTTTCGCCGCCGGGCGGGCTTTATATGAGCGTGGTTCTCCGCCCCAAGGCCGACGCGGCCCGCCTGCCCATGCTGACGGCTGCCTCGGCGGTGGCTGTGGCCGACGCGATAGAGGCCGTCTGCGGCGAAAGCTGCGCCATAAAGTGGGTGAACGACCTTTACCTGCGCGGGCGCAAGGTCTGCGGAATACTGGCCGAGGCAGTGCCTCTGCCCGGCGGCGGCATAGGCGGCGCGGTGGTAGGCGTGGGGGTGAACTTTTGCGGCGGGGAGGCCGACGTCCCGGCGGAGCTGCGCGGCAAAATGGGCTTCATTTTCGGCGGCGAGCCGTCGGCGGAGCGAAGCGTTCTCGCGGCGGAGATAATAAAAAACCTGCTGAAGCGGTCGGCGGAGCTTGAAAGCGCGGCCTTTCTCGGCGAGTATCGGCGGCGCTGCTTCGTGCCGGGGCGATGGGTGGAATTTACGCGCGGGGGCGAGGTCGTCCGCGCGAGGGCCGTCGGCATAGACGAGAGCTGCGCCCTCGTCGTCGAAACGGCGGACGGGAAGCGCGAGGCGCTCTCGGCGGGCGAGGTTTCCGTCGCGCCGATGTAACTATACACAAAAACAAACGGAAAATTTCGGCGGTTTTTGCCGAATTGGCAGTTGATTATTCGGCCGTTTTGGGATATTATATAGTAGATAAAGCAACAGAATCGGAGGAACAGTCATGAAAGCAGTCGTAACCGTCGTCGGGAAGGACCGCACCGGCATTATCGCCAAGGTCAGCGGCCTTCTTTACGAAAACAACATCAATATCCTCGACATAGCCCAGACCATAATGCAGGACGTGTTCACGATGATAACCCTCATCGACACCACCAACAGCAGCCTTGACTTTTCCGAGCTCAAGGCCGCCCTCGAAAAGGCCGGCGAGGAGCTTGGCGTCGCGATAACGCTTCAGCACGAGGATCTGTTCAACTCTATGCACCGCATTTAGCGCCAAAGAAAGGACTGAAATCCCATGCTGAGCATCAGCCCCGTTGAAATAATCGAAACCCTTAATATGATAAAGGACGAGCATCTTGACGTTCGCACCATAACTATGGGCATCTCTCTTTTGGACTGCGTGAGCGACGACTGTAAAAGGGGAGCGGCCCGCGTATACGACAAGGTGACAAGGCTGGCCGAAAACCTCGTCGCGACCGGCGAGCGCATCGAGGCGGAATACGGCATACCCATCGTGAACAAGCGCATTTCCGTAACGCCGGTGTCGCTTGTCAGCGCGGCCTGCGGCCACAGCCTCGAATTTGCCCGCGCCCTCGACAGGGCCGCCGCCGCGACCGGGGTAAACTTCCTCGGCGGCTACAGCGCGCTTGTGGCCAAGGGCTACACCGAGGCCGACCGCGAGTTTATCGAGTCCATACCCGAGGCCCTCGCCACCACGGAGCGGCTTTGCTCCTCGGTCAATGTGGCTACCACGAAGGCCGGCATAAATATGGACGCGGTGCGCCACATGGGCAGTATAATCAAGCGCACCGCCGAGGCCACGGCGGACAGCGGCGGCTTCGGCTGCGCAAAGCTGGTGGTTTTCGCTAACGCTGTTGAGGACAACCCCTTCATGGCGGGGGCCTTCCACGGCGCGGGCGAGCCGGAATGTGTGATAAACGTGGGCGTCAGCGGCCCCGGGGTGGTTAAGTGCGCCCTTGAAAAGGTGAAGGGCGAGCCCTTCGGCGTTGTGGCCGAAACCATCAAAAAAACGGCGTTCAAGATAACCCGCATGGGCCAGATGGTGGCCGAGGAGGCCAGCCGCCGCCTTGGCGTACCCTTCGGCATTGTGGATCTTTCCCTCGCGCCCACCCCGGCGCGGGGCGACAGCGTGGCCCATATCCTCGAGGAAATGGGGCTGGAGGTCTGCGGCACGCACGGCACCACCGCCGCGCTCGCCCTGCTCAACGACGCCGTCAAGAAGGGCGGCGTAATGGCGAGCAGCTATGTGGGCGGCCTGAGCGGAGCCTTTATCCCCGTCAGCGAGGACGCCGGCATGATAGCCGCCGCCAAAAGCGGCAGTCTGACCCTTGAAAAGCTCGAAGCCATGACCTGCGTGTGCAGCGTCGGGCTGGATATGATAGCCGTACCCGGCGCGACCGACGCCGACACCATCAGCGGCATTATCGCCGACGAAATGGCCATCGGCATGATAAATTCAAAAACCACGGCCGTGCGCGTGATACCCGCCCCCGGCAAGGACGTTGGCGACGAGGTGGAGTTCGGCGGCCTTTTGGGCACCGCCCCCATCATGCCCGTGCGCGGCGGGAGCTGCGCGGAGTTCATCGCCCGAGGCGGCCGCATACCCGCGCCGATACACAGCCTTAAAAACTGACGTAACGCGACATTAAAAAGAAGGTAATTCCAATGGAGAGCTACGAAATTTTCCGCGATTTGGCAATAATTATCCTTGCGGCCAAGCTGTTCGGTATGCTTGCGCGTAAGCTGAAGGCCCCGCAGGTTGTCGGCATGATAATCGCCGGCATCGTCATAGGGCCGGGCGTACTCGGCCTTGTGCGCCAAAGCGACTATATTCTGCAAACCGCCGAGATAGGCGTTATGCTGCTGATGTTTTCGGCGGGCCTCGGCACCGACCTCAAAGAGCTCGTCAAGACCGGGCCGGCGGCGCTGCTTACGGCCTGCGCAGGGGTGCTGGCTCCGCTTCTCGGCGGGTGGGCGCTTTACAGCGCGTTTTACGGCTTTTCGCCGTTCGGCAGCCTTGAATTTTACGAGGCGGTTTTCGTGGGCGTTATTATGACGGCCACCTCGGTATCCATAACCGTGCAGGCCCTGATGGAGCTTGGCAAGCTGAAAACCCGCGTGGGTACGCTGATATTGAGCGCCGCCATCATCGACGACGTGATCGGCGTTGTGGTGATGACCTTCGTTATCGGCCTGCGCAGCCCAGACTCTCACCCCGCCGCCGTTTTGCGCGGCACGGCGTTGTTCTTCGTGTTCGCGGCGGCGTTCGGCTTTGTGTGCTACAAGGTTTTCAAAAAGCTCGACAAACGCTACGAGCACACCCGCCGCATACCCATATTGGGGCTGGCGCTGTGCTTTGGGTTGTCCTACGCGGCCGAGCGTTACTTCGGCATAGCCGACATCACCGGCGCTTACGTGGCGGGCATAATCCTTTGCAATATCCGCGACAGCCGATATATAGCCGAAAAAATGGACGTCAGCAGCTATATGCTTTTCGGCCCCGTGTTCTTCGCGAGTATCGGCCTTAAAACCAATCCCGCCGCGCTGGACGGGCGGCTGCTCGTTTTCGCGCTGCTGTTCGTGCTGGTCGCCATGCTGACGAAGATTATCGGCTGCGGCCTGATGGCGCGGGCCTTCCGCTACAGCGGCAGCGACGCGCTGAAGGTGGGCGTCGGCATGATGACGCGCGGCGAGGTGGCCCTTATCGTGTCGCAAAAGGGACTTTCGGTGGGCCTGCTCGACGCTTCGTTCTTTACGGCGGTGATACTGCTCATCGTCATATCCTCGATTTTAACGCCCATCGTGCTGAAGCTTCTGTACGCCCGCGACGAAAAAATGGCCGCGGAGGCGGAATAAGGCCGATTTTCCTTGGCAGATATTAAAATGCACAATTTTAATGCCGCGCCCCCTCGGTTTTTTTGTGAGTATTATTGATAGAAAAACAGTCGAAAAAACGATATAATATTAACGACAATTACGTGAGAGGTGTAAATAGTGGACTTTTCCGAGAAGACCATCAATTCGGACTACAAGTTCATCGGCGAGATAATAAAGCTTCGTGTTGACACCGTGGAAACCCCCGGCGGCAACACGGCCACCCGCGAGCTTGTGGAGCATCCCGGCGGCGTGGCGGTAGTGGCGCTGACCGACGAGGGCAACGTCATTATGGAATGGCAGTACCGCCGCCCTTTCGACAGGAACGTTTACGAAATACCCGCGGGCAAGCGCGACGCCGGCGAGGATCCGCTCGACTGCGGCAAGCGCGAGCTCGAGGAGGAAACGGGGTATAAGGCGAAAAGCTTCACCTACCTCGGCAGCGTGCTGCCCACCCCCGGCTTTTGCAGCGAGGTGCTGCATATGTATGTCGCCACCGGCCTTTATAAGGGCAAGGTGAAGCGCGATAAGGACGAATATCTCGAGCTTGAGCAGGTTCCGCTGGAATCGGTTGTGGAAAAGATTTTGAGCGGCGAGATAGTGGACGCGAAAACCTGCGTCGCCGTGCTCAAGGTAAATGAAATGCTCCGCCGGGGTACGCTGAAAATAAAATAATTAAATGAAGAAGCAGGGTACGCCCTGCTTCTTTTTTGCGGAAAAAATTTAGAAATATATTAATTATTCTTCTTTACAAAAGAAAAAAATTACGATATAATAAAATCAGAAAACCGAAAGCAGGTGACGCTGTGAAAGCCGCTCAATCAAGCTACATACAACTGGATACCGCCAAAATCCACTTCGAGATATACGGCTCGGCCCCGAGAACGCTGTTGCTGCTCCACGGCAACGGCGAGAGCGGCGCGGGCTGCTTCGCCAAGCAGCTCGAGCCCTTCAGCCGCGACTTCACCGTTGTGGCGATGGACAGCCGAGGGCAGGGCAGGTCTACCTTTGGCCGCAAAAAGCTGACTATAGCCCAGATTGCCGACGACGCCTTCGCGCTGCTCGAGGCTCTCGGAGTGAAGAGGGCTTCGGTCGTCGGCTTCAGCGACGGCGCCAACGCCGCGATGGCCATGCTGCTGAAGGACGGCGGCGTTATCGAAAAGGCCGTGCTGGCCGGGGGCAACCTTTTCCCCGCCGGCGTTAAGGAGGTCTATCAAAAGCCGATAGAACTGGGCTTTAAGCTTTTGGCCGGCAAGGCCAAGCGCGACAGCTCGGCCCGCAGGCGGCTGGCGGTTATGTCGCTGATGGTGCGCGAGCCGAACCTTTCGCCCGAGGAGCTTAAAAGGATAAGCGTTCCCACGCTGGTAATGGCCGGGGGCCGCGACATGATAAAGGAGGCCCACACCCGCCTCATCGCGGACAGCATTCCCGGCGCGCGGCTCAAAATAATTCCCGGCTGCGGCCACTTCGTGTTCGATAAGGCCGCCGACGAGGCCAACGCCGCCGTGCTGGACTTTTTGTCATGAAAAATTTCAAGCTGACAGTGGCCTACGACGGCACGCGCTACAGCGGGTGGCAGCGTCAGGGCAACGCGCCGAACACCGTTCAAGGCAGGATTGAGGCCGTGCTTGGCGAGATTTTCGGCCATAAAATCGAGATACACGGCAGCGGCCGCACCGACGCCGGCGTTCACGCGCTGGGCCAAACGGCAAGCTTCGCCGCCGAAACGCGGCTTTCCCCCGACGAGCTGCGCGTCGGCCTTAACCGCTATCTTCCGCAGGACATAGCCGTCACCGCCGTCGAGGAAATGCCCGAACGCTTCCACGCGCGGCTCCTCGCCCGCCGCAAGACCTACGTCTATCGGCTGTGGATTAGGGATTGGCCCGATGTGTTCGGACGCAGGTTCACCTACGGCGTGGGCGCAATGCCGAACGCCGAGGAAATGCGCCTCGCCGCAGAGAGGCTTACGGGCCGCCATGATTTTATCGGCTATTCGTCGCTGAAAAAAGCGAAAAAATCCACCGTGCGCACCCTCGAAAGCATTCGCGTGGAGGATGCGGGCGACGAGCTGCGCCTTGTATTTATCGGCGACGGCTTTTTGTATAACATGGCGCGTATCATCTCCGGCACGCTTCTGGAGGTGGGGCTTGGGAAAAGGGATATTCCCGGCGCGGCCCGCGCCTTGACGACGCTCGACAGGGCCGACGCGGGGCCTACGCTGCCCGCGTGCGGACTTACGCTGGTCAGCGTGGAATATTAAACGGAAAGAGGCAAACGATATGTCGTTAAAAAGCTTAGACAAAACCGCCCGCGAGGCTTTTTTCACCGCCGCGCGGTACGTCGCCGGCACCGACCGGCTCGTTTCCGAGGCCGAAAAGCAGTGGCTGCGCGAGAAGGCCGAGGAGCTTGACCTTGACGATAACGCCGGCGCGGCCGGCGATATAGACGAGGCCGTGGAAATTCTGCGCCGCCTCGGCAAAGACGAACGCTCCGCCGTTTTCGACGAGCTGGAGGCCCTCGCCAAGTGCGATAACGAATATAACGGCAACGAACAGATTGTGATTAATGCGTTTCGGGATATGCTGAATATTGATTAAGGACATAAAAACGAAAATCCGCTCGCATGAGCGGATTTTCTACGTTAATTCATTGGTTTTTCGATAAAAATATGATGCTCAAAGAGGCCTTTGGGGCCCCCGCAAAGACGGCGGAGCCGGTCTGTGCGTATTTTTTAACGGCCTCTTTTTAGCTTTTTGCGTCATTTAATATGAAGCAGCATTCTTGCCGCCGCGTTAAGTATTTTCGGAAGCCTCACCACAAAGATTTTCACCAGCTCACCTCCTCAAAAAAAAGACGCCCAGCACGATTATCATTCCGCCCTCTATCACGGCAAGCAGCGTGACGGGCAAAATCATCGCCGTGAATATGCCGATGACAAAGGCCAGCATACCCACCCCCATCGGGCTGCACCCGCGCCGGGGCCCCGGTCGCTTGCCCATGCCGATTACCCCCTTTGCTACATATTACGCCGTCGGGCCGCGAGTGGTGACTTTTGCGCCGCGCCCGTAAAATTGAAGGAAAGCCGTAACTTTTTTACCCATTAAGTCACTTTTCTCTATTGAAAAAGCAAGGGAATTGTGGTAAACTTATATAAAATTGAGATAGAGAAAAGAGGGGTAGAAATGAAAAAAATCGCAAAATTTATATGCCTGCTTCTGGCGGCCTCGCTGCTGCCGCTCGGGTCCTTCGCCTCCGAGGCGGAGCTGACGCGGGCCGAATTTCTCGCGAGGCTCGCCGCCGAAATGGGCATAAGGGAGCGCATATACGCCGGCAGCTTTTCGGACGTTTCCTCCGCCGACGCTTTCGCCGACATTGCCGAGGGTGCTCTTGCCGCGGGGTTAATCGAGGGCGGGGCCTTCCGCCCTCAAAGCGCGGTTACGGGCACGGAGTCCGCCGCTATGACGGCCAAGGCCTTGGAGCATAAGCTTGCCGACCTGCCGGAGGAACCCCTCTTTGCCGAAACAGCAGCGAAGTCCGCGCTTTCCGGCGCGGACGCGGACGCTCTGCTCGCCGAGGCGGCCGCCCTCGCGGCCTCGCTGCCGCTTAAGGCCGGCGACGAAAAAACCACGGCCATGCTGAATTACGTGCGCGAAAACATAGACTCGTTTGAGGCCGAAAACGAGGATCGGGGCGCGAAGGCCCGCGAATATTACGACGACGCCGTGAACCGTTTTATAAACGGCTCGGAGGAGGACAAAGCGCGCGCCGCCGAGCTGACGGCGCTGGCTTACGGGGCCATGCTCCCCGAAAGGCACAGCTTCCTCACGGGAACGCCGCTTTACGACGATAACGGCGGCCTTGTGCAGGCCCACGGCGGCGGAGCGCTGTGGGATGAAAAAACCCAAAAATACTATTGGTACGGCGAGGCGCGGGGCGCGAGCGTCGTGCCTGCCCACCTTCAAAAATACGCCGACTGGGGCTGGCGCATAGGCGTGGCCTGCTATTCCTCAGTCGACCTCTATAACTGGACGTATGAGGGCTTGGCTCTCGAAATGCTCGAAAACGACGACGAGGCTCCCCTCGAATACCCCCAATCCGACATTCGCGTCGGCGAGGTCATCGAGCGGCCAAAGGTCATCTATAACGACAAAACCGGCAAGTACGTCATGTGGATGCACATCGACAACGGCTGGTACGGCTACAGCCGCGCGGGCGTGGCCGTGGCCGACAGCCCCGTCGGCCCCTTCACCTACCTTGA
>CANRER010000002.1 GCA_947629615.1 uncultured Clostridia bacterium
CATTAATCTATTTATTAAGCCCTTGAACGGTCTGCACGTATTTTTTTACGGCCCCCTTACTCGGCTTCTTCGATATATACTCGCCTTGCGCCGTCATTCCAATTCACGTCGCAGCCGAAGGCCTCAGCCACGGCGCGGACGGGAACCATAGTAGAACCGTTGATTATCTCGGCGGGAACGTCGATGGTCTTAGCCTCGCCGTTGACGTAAAGCTGATCGGAGCCTATGGCAAGGCTGATCGAAACGCCGCCGCGCTCGGCCATAACCGTACGGGTATCGTTATTCCAATCAACCGACGCGCCCATAGCTTCAAATATGGCGCGCAGGGGAACAAGGGTTCTGCCGTCCTTGATAACGGGCTTCTGGCCGTAGGGCTCAAAGTCGATATTCTTTCTGTCGTAGCCGACGAAAATCTCATCGGTGGGAGTGTAATGCTCGTCAACATGGCCGACGGGCTTGCCGTAAATGGCTACCTCCTGAGGCTTGCCGCCCCAAAGCGCGGACTGGTTCTTGTTCTGGATATTCTTAACGTCCTCAACAGTCACCTTAACATACCTGTAAGGCGTGGTGTCAGTTACCCAGCCGACATGGAAGCCGCCGTCGTCGTAATCGTCGTCGGTAACGTCGGCAATCATAGTCCAGTTATTTTGGTCGTTGCTGCCGTAGGCCTTATAGTAGGAGGCGCAGACGGAGCCCATGTAGATGTCGTTGGTGAGGTTGACCTCGGTGATAACGGTGGGAACCTCAAGGTCTACGACAATGTCGAAGGGCAGGCTGTCAACCTCGGCGACGGGCGAGGCCTGAAGCTGAAGGTTATCCGTCAGCTCGGGAGCCGGGCGGCCGTTAATGGTGGCCTTCTTGCCGAGCGACACATACTCGCCGGACTGCACGGCTATTGCGCCCCAGTAGGGGTCGTACTCCATGCGGTAGCACCAGCCTCCCGTGGCGACGCCTTCGTTAATGGCGAGGTGGAAGAAGCGCTGATAGTTGGTCTTTCGCCAACCGCCGCTCTGGCCCCAGTTATAGCCGTGGCCGCGCTGCACAACTCTGCCCGAATCGCTGCCGTAGCCCCATACGCCGTTGGCCTGAGTGCCGAAGGTGGAGGTGTTGGCAACCTCGCGCAAGGGCGTCCAGTGGCCGTCAAGGGTATGGGCGCTCGAATAGCGGGCCTGACTTTGGAACCAACCGTTCGTCGTGGAGGTGTATACATAATAGGTGTCGCCGTCGTGGAACACGGACGGGGACTCCTGATGCTGGCCCTTAAGGATAACGTTCATAACCTTATCGGGAAGCACCCAGTTATCCTGAAGCTTCAGAATGAGCATATCCTGATTGCCGTTGCAGGCGCTGAAGGTGTAGAGGTCGTCGCCGTCAAGGAAGCGTACCATATCCCTCGAATCGTAGCCGAAGGGACGGCCCACGTACCAGCCGGAAAGCTGATTTTTGCCGGGGTTGTCAATCAGCTCGGACTGCTCCCACTGTTCGTCGTAGGGTATGAGGCGGCCTGTAGCGGCGGTCACGTAATAGGGCTTAACGTCCTCGGCGCCGTCGCCGGGCTTGAAGGTGGCGAAGAACAGCTTGGCGCAGCCGAAGCCGTCGCCCTCGGCGTGGGCCGAGAACGAGAACGTTTCGCCGTCGGGCATGAACTGGGTCTGCTTGCCCTCGAGGCGCATATCCACGATAAGCGGATAAACGAACTGCCACTCGTCGGGCCAGTTAAAGCCGTCGTCGCTGACCTTGTAGCGTATGGAGGTGACGGAGCAGGCCTTATCGTAAATATCGGTATCGAAGCCGAGGGCCGCGAACTCCTCCTTTTTAACGCTGTCGAAGGAAGTGGAGTAATATTTGCCGTTGATGAGGCGGCCGCTGGGCTGCGGCTCGCTGACGTAATCGGGGTTGGGCTTCCAGCCGCCGTTCACGTTGTCGTCGTAGCCGGTGGTATTGGCGGGGTCGGCGGCGAAGGTGAGCACGGTGTTGCTGTCGCCCTCCGCGAGGACGCTGCCGCCGCCGTCAAGAGCCTTAACGGTGTAGGTTATATTCTTGTTCACGGGCAGGTCGTATTCGTCGTAGCAGTCGCCTATGGCCTCGCCGATAAGGCTGCCGTCGCGGTATATCTCATATTTCGACGCGCCGGGATACATAGTCCAGCCGACCTTCACGTTATTGACGGTGTTTTCGCCCTCTATGCGGTACTCCGCCGCCGTGGGAACCCACGGCTGGCCGAACACCCACGCCTCGGCCGTCTGGCTCATCGAGCCGTCGGCAAGCGCGGCGCAGGCCTTGATGTGCGTGAGGCCCTTGGGCATGAAGGGGCCGGTATATTTTGTCGAGGCCGTCGTGGGGTCGCTGCCGTCGGTGGTGTAGTAGATTTCGCCCGAGGGATGGGCAATCGTTACGGAGGTATAGGTATCGACGGGGTTCTTTTCTGAGCCGCCACTCACGCTGAGCGTGGGGGCGAACTTATCGGTGATGGCGTGCAGCTCGTCGCTGTAGCTCTTGGCCTGCTGCTGCGAGATAAGCCCGTTTATAAAGCGGAGGTCGCGGTAGCAGCTGTCCACGTTCACGGTGTTGGAGCTGGTGGCGCGGTTAAGCCGAAGCACGTCGCCGCCGATGTCGTCGGGGCCGATGCCGTTCGAGGGTACGCTCGCCGCCACCGCGCCGTCAACATAGACGGTGAGGCTGCCCGAGGCCGAGCCGTCGAGCGCGATTGCGTAGCTGTGCCACTCGTCCTCGGCCGGGCGAGGGAAAACGGCGGTCACGGCATCCTTGCCGTTTTGGACAAGAACGACGGAGGCAGTTTCCTCGGCGCCGAAATACCGCAGCGTTATGCAGCTTTGCGAATAGTCGGACTTACCGAAAAGGAAGATTGTGCGGGCCGCCGCTTCCTCGGAGGAGGAGGGCGTTCTGGACTGGTTTTTGTCCACCTTCGCGTTGAACGAGAAGGTAGCCTTATCGCCGGAGAGCTTAGCGCCCTTGTAGTCGGACACCATGTGGCCGGTATTGTCGGGGTTGCCTGCGCCGGTGTTGCGGTAAAGCATAAGGTAATCCGCGCCGACCACAGCGTTGCCGTCGTCGGGCGGGGTGAGCGGGCCGCCGCCGAGAACGTCGCCGAAGCCGTAGCTGCCGTACAGCGGATAGTAGGCTGCCACGGCCGCGTCATCGGCCGCGAAGGCCGCCGTGCCGAGCACGGAAAGCGTCATGGCCGCGGCCAGAAGGATAGAGATAAGCTTTTTCATTTTTCCACCTCGTAGTACAATTTTTTTGTGGGGTCATTTCCCGTTTATAATATTATAACACATCTGCCGCATGGATTTCAACATTTTTTATTCAATTTGCCGAAATTTTTTCTCGGGGCAGTTGCCGCTAAGCCTCCGCGGCCTTTTTTATGCGATTCGTCCGCCGCGCCGCCGAAGCGGAAAATATTTTTTCATTACATTTATACTTGAATTGGCGCGAAAACCGTGATAGAATAAAATAAAAAACGGAGGGAAAATAATGGGAAAGGAACGCCTTATGGCCTTCTCCGACGCGGTGCTGGCCATTGTTATGACGATACTTGTGCTCGAGCTCGAACGCCCCGCCGCCGCGACGCTCGAAGCTCTTTGGGAGATTAAAGAAAGCTTTTTCGCCTATGCCCTGTCGTTTTTCTGGCTGGGAACGATGTGGGTCAATATCCACGAGGAATGGCACGGCGTCAGTCACGTTTCGCGCTCGGTGGTGTGGTGGAACCTTGTGCTGCTGTTCTTTTCTTCGCTGATACCCTTCGCCATAAGATTTGTGAACGTGGACTACCACAGCGCGGTTTCGCAGGGCTTTTACGGCATTATCGTACTGTTGGTTTCGTTCGCGAACGGCGGACTCGGCATGGCTCTCGAAAAAATACACGATCCCTGCGCCTACGTGCAGTCCAGCATAGCCGAAAGCCGCCGACGCCTTTGCTTCGATATAACCGTCAAGGTCATAGGCTTGACCGTAACGACGCTGTTTTACCCGCCCGCCATGATGGCCGCCGTGCTGATAACAATGGTAATGTGGATGATTCCCTCCGGCAAGTGGGTGGAGGATTAATGAAAGGGGCCGTAAAAAAATGGCGCAGACCGTTCAAGGGCTGAACGTATTGATATAAGGCTTCATTAAGCATTATATGTATTGAAAAACAATTAAACTAATGTAGGAAATCCGCTCGTTTCGAGCGGATTTCCTGCGTTTTAAGCCCTTGAACTACGAACGAAAATCACCACTCGGCGCAGGCATTCGCCTGTTTTGCGCCGCTTCGCGGCGGGGCGATAGGGGCCCCGCAAAGACGGCGAGGCCGGATTTGTGGGGAAAAGGAGGAGCGGCAGAGCGAGCCCGGTTTTGGTTTTGAAAAAACCTAAACCGCGATGCGAAGCCTGCTCCGACGCCGTTATGCGCGATTTTTTCGGCCGGCCCCGTGCCTCCAAGCTACAGATATAATTTTCCTATCCTTCCAACGACGCTCCGTTCGTGCGGATAACGTCACGGTAAAAGGCGGCGGAATCCTTCGGGATACGCTTTTGGGTTTCATAGTCCACGTACACGAGGCCGAAGCGCTGGCCGTAGCCGTCGGCCCACTCGAAATTATCGAGCAAAGACCACTGGAAGTAGCCGCCCACGTCGATACCCTCGCTCGCGGCCCGCATAAGGCCCGAAAGGTGCGCGCGCAGGTACTCAATGCGCTGCGGGTCGTGGCACAGGCCGTCGGGCGTGAGTACGTCGCAGTTCGACATACCGTTTTCGGTGATGAACACCGGCAGGCCGTAACGCTCGTAAAAGAACCTCGCGCTCCAATAGAGGCAGTCGGGCGTGACGGGCCAGCCCATCAGCGTGCGGGAGTGGCCTGCGCCGTGGCCTGCGTTTACGGGCCTTCCGTTTTCGCTCTTTATCTCGTCGGCCTGATAGATATTCACGCCGCAAAAATCGGGCCGCTCGGCTATCGCGTTAAGCTCGTCGGCCTTCGGCTCGCCGAGGGCGCGGGCCAAGGTTTCGGGATAAACGCCGAGGAACATCGGGTCAAGCCACATACGGTTATCCCAAAGGCCGCAGCCGCCGAACATCCACTCGCGGGCGGCGTTTATGTCGGCCTCGGTTTCGGTTTTGGGCATGGCCGCCCCTCCGCACGAGGCGAAGCCCAGCCGCGCGTTCGGGTTCTCGGCCCGCAGGGCCCTGATAGCTTTGCCGTTCGAGAGCAGCACGTTGTGGGCGCAGCGGTAAATATCCGGCTCGTCGAGCTTAAGCCCGGGGGCGTGGGTTCCGCTGCCGTGGCCGAGATTGATAAAGCACTGCGGCTCGTTAAACGGAATATAATTTTTCACCGAACCGCCGAAAAGACGGCCCACCGCCGAAGCATACTCCCCGAACCACTCGGAGGAGTCGGGGTTGAGCCAGCCGCCGCGCAGGTAAAGCTCGTAGGGGTAATCCCAGTGAAACAGCGTGACGTAAGGCTCGATGCCGTTTTCGAGCAGGCTGTCCACAAGGGCCTTGTAGTAGTCCGCGCCCTTTTGGTTGAGCCTGCCCCTCCCTTCGGGAAACAGGCGGCTCCACGAAAGGGAAAAGCGGTAGGCCCCGACGCCGATGTCCTTCATCAGGGCGACGTCCTCGCGCCAACGATGGTAGCTGTCGCAGGCTGTGTCGCCCGTGTCGCCCTCGAACGTCGTTCCCCTTCGGTGCGAAAACACATCCCACACCGAGGGGCCGCGCCCGTCCTCGAAGGCGGCTCCCTCAATCTGATAGGCGGCGGTGGCGACGCCCCAGACAAAATCCTTTTTGAACATTTTCATCTCTCCTTATTTTTTAAGCTCCGTAAAATCAAGCCACAGCTCAACGGACGCGTCCTCGGGCGGAAGCATTGGCTCTGCCGTGATTTGCGAGGCCAGCTCGGCCTCGGTCAGCGCGCGCGAATACGCGCGGACGGCGTGGAAATCCGCCTCGGAGCCGCGCCCCGTGTCGGGGCAGGCCCCTATAGTGAAATCGTAATCCGACGCGGCCACGCCCTCGTCCGTGCCGGTGGGCTGAACGGCCAAGACCTTCCCGTCGGCGTAAAGGCTTATCGTGTTATTTTGCGCGTCGTACACCCCCGCCGTCTGATGGCGGCGGCCCACCCAGCCGGCCTTCATTTCGTCGGGCATATAGTAGGCTATGCTGCGCCACGCTCCCCCGGCGAAAATATGGAAGTCCAGCGTTCCGGGGCGGGTGCGCAGCGCGAAGGCGTAATCACCCTTGCCGACGAACATATTAAAGGCGGGGTCGCCCGTAGGGGTGACGACGGCTTCGACGGTGAACGAACGCTTGCCCTCGAATATGCCGTCCGGCAAAGGGGCGGCAACGGAGCCGACAAGGCGGCTCTCTCCCCCGCTTTCGTCTATCCGCGCGGTGTCGGGCAGGGGAATGACAAGGCCGTTTTTGCTTTTGTCCTCAACGGCGGGCGGCGTATCGCGGTAGGCGGCGGCAAGCTCCGACCTTTGCTCGTCCGTCGCGGCGTTCGGCACGGGGATTATCGTATATTCCCACCGATAAACCCTGTCATTCGGCAGAAGGTACTGCGGCAGAGTACCCTGCCCGCAGGTCGCACTGCCCGTACCCATCGAGCCGTAGTCCACGCTCAGCAGGGTTTCGGCCCTCGGGCGAAGCTCGTAGGGGTGGTTTGCGTTATTCAGGTCGAGAGGGGTGAAATGGAGCGCGCTCGCCTCCATTGGGGACGAGGCCGCGACAAGCAGACCGTTTTCGCCCGGCCCATCGACGGAAATCCAGCGGACGTCGGTCAGATTGCCGCAGTCGTCGGCCCGCATGAACGGGAAGAAGAAATCCGTCGCCGTACCGTGCCAAACTTCGTCGCGTGCGCCGCTCTTGCGGTCGTTATAGCCCTCGAGGGGGCCGCCGCCATACCATGTGACGGCCTCGAAGCCGCTCGGCAGCGTCATTATCGAGCCGACGCGCAGGTAATTGCTCAGCTTTGAGGCCGTACCGTCCATAGCGAAGGCGACGCTCACCCGCCCGCCGCCGGTCACGGTGTAGGTTACGGTTTCCCTCGCGCCGGGAGCGTTGGGGAAGGTGAGAACGGCGGTAATTACGTTTCCGTCCACGGTAAGGCTTTCCGCCCTCGCCCCGTCGCCCGCCGAGAGCCAGCTTCTATCGAACAGCCGCTGGCGGGCGGAGTTATGGTCATTTTCCACATATCCGCGTCTGAAATTGGGCTTTGGGCCGCTTATAACAAGCGTTTCGCCCTTGTATTTGTAATCGCTTATCGAAGCGTCGGCCTTGCTTATGCTGAAGCTGAAATCCGCTCCGCTGACAGCGTAGGCAGTTTCCGTTTCCGAAATGCGCACCTCGCCTCCGCTTTCGGCGGCGCGGGAGGCCTTGGCCGCCGCAGGCAGCGCGATTTGGCCGTAGGCGACCTCCGTACCGGCGGAGAGCAGACCCTCGGCGGCGCGTATTTTTACGGAAAGATCAAGGCAAAGCTCGTCGCCCTCGGCCACGTTTTCGGGCAGGGAGCAGGGCAGCTCCAGCGTCCGCATCTCCCCAGGCGCAGCGTCGGCGACAAGGCTGCCCTCGCTTATCGGCAGGCCGTTTTTGAGCAGCCGCCAGCAAAGGTCGTATTCGTTCAGATTTCGGAAGGCGTTCTCGTTATAGACCGTGATTTTCCGACCCTCGCCGCCGAACCAAAAGCTTTGGTACTGGTACTTTACCTCCCGAAGCTCGGGCTGAGGGGTGCGGTCGGGGCTGACAAGGCCGTTCTGGCAAAAGCTGCCGTCGTTGGGATTGTCGCCGAAATCGCCGCCGTAGCCGAAAAACCTGCCGGGGCTTAAATCGCCGTAAAGGTTCTTGTGCGCCCCGTCCGAAGCGTAATAATCCCACGCTCCCTCCGGCAGAGGCAGGGCGCGGGCTTGGTCGGCCCAATCCCAGATAAAGCCGCCGAGCATATTATCCGCGCCGCGAATTGCGTCCCAATATTCCTTAAGCGCGCCGACGGAGTTCCCCATAGCGTGGTCGTACTCGCACATAATATAGGGCATTTTGCCGTGGCCCGCCGCATGGCGCAGGCTGTCGGAGGAGGGGTACATATTGCTCGCCATGTCCACCCCGAGCGAGGAGCCGAGGCTTTCGCTGTGGACGGGCCTTGTGGGGTCGTTATCCTTGAAAAAACGCACCATGTCGAGGAACATTCCGCCCGAGGAGGCCGGGTCGTCGGTATAGGCAAGCTCGTTCCCTATCGACCACGCCACGACGCAGGGCTCGTTTTTGAGCCTTTCAAAGGCCGTGGCCGTCCTGTCGATGGCGAGCTCGTAAAACCGCGCCCGCGCCGCGTCGTCGTTCATAAGCGCGTGACATTCCAAATTCGTTTCGGCCATGACGTACAGGCCGTATTTGTTGCAGAGCCAGTAAAAATAGCTGTCGTCGCTGTAGTGCGAGGTGCGCACGGCATTGATGTTGTTTTCCTTCATAAGGCGCACGTCCTCGAGCGCGGTGGCGCGCGGCACGGCCTTGCCGAAGAAGGGGTCGGTTTCGTGGCGGTTCACGCCCTTGAGCAGCAGGCGGCCGCCGTTTATCGTCACGCTTTGCCATTCCTTCGTGACGAGCCTGTGCTCGTCGTCAAGCTCCGCCGAGGTGAAGCCTATCTCGCGGAAGCCCAGCTGCGCCGACACCGCCTCGGCGGTTCGGCCCTTTTCGTCGGTGAGCGTCAGCACAAGGGCGTAAAGATTGGGCCGCTCGGCCGACCAAAGCTTTGGGTTATCCACATTCGCGCTGATTTTGACCTCCGCCGCGCCCTTACCGTCCGTGCGGACGGCCTGCCGCGCGGGCGGCATAGCAAAGCCGCCTTCCTCGTCGAGAGCCGAAACCTCAACCGTCCAGCCGGAGGCGCGGGCCGGGCCGCGCAGCTCAATGTCGATATCAAGCCTCGCCGAATTGCCGCCACTTATGTCGGTGCGGACGGTGTAGTCGGCAATACTCAGCTCGGGGCGGCTTATCAGCATAACGTCGCGGAAGATGCCGCCGTCATATATCATGTCCTGATCCTCGAACCATGTTCCGTCGCAGAACTTATGCACCTCCACGGCCAACAGGTTCTCGCCTTCGGTCAAAAGGTCGGTTATGTCGAAGCGGTGGGGGCTGAAGCTGTCCTCGCTGTAGCCGGCCTCGCGGCCGTTCACGTACACGTAGTAGGCCGACTCCACGCCGTCGAACTGTATGTAAACCCTTCTCCCCTCCTCGGTCATCGAGGGCGGCAGAACGAAGCTTTTCCTGTACAGACCGACGGGGTTGTATTCGACCGGGGCCTCGGGCGCGGAGAGCCGCTCCCCCTGCCACGGCATAGTTACGTTGGTATATATTGGGAAATCAAAGCCCTGCGTCGTCCAGCTTTGGGGCAGGGCGACGGTTTTCCAGCCGTCGGCTGGATTTTCGGCGTAGCCGGGGAGCATAAAGCCGCCGTCTATCAGCCTTTGCGCCTCGGCGGAGTTTTTCACAACCGTGAGCCGCCACTCCCGCCCCTCGCCCGTTAGCAGGCGCATATATTCGCTGTTTTCCCTCGCGTCGTAATCCCACACGGCGACCGCCGCGGCCTCGGCGCTTTGGTAGGGTATAACGTTTACGGAGGCCCGCTCGCGGTTTACGGCGAAAACGTCCTCGGCGGGGAGGCCTCCGCTGATTTTGCCCGTCCATTCCGCGTGGGTAAAAAGCCCCGCTCCGGACGCGGCTCCCGTTCCTATCAGCAGCCCTGCCAAAAGCAGCAGCGCCGCGGTCTTTGCCTTTTTCATTTTCATTTCCTCCCGGAAAATTTTATATTTACTGTACTGACGCCGACGCGCCGTTCCCGAGGCGCGCCGCGCGGCTATTCGCGGAATTAATTGTATCATTTCGCCGGCTGTTTGTCAACGCATATTTAGGTTTTTCTTGACATATCGGCCCCGAGATTATATAATATAGCAAAAGGAGAATTAAAATGAACGAACGATATACGGTTTTTGACGTTGAAACGCCGAACCGCCTTAACAACAGAATGAGCGCACTCGGATTGACGGTCGTCGAAAACGGCGAGATAACGGACGAGCGGGCGTACCTGATAGACCCGGAGTGTTGGTTCGACGCCTTCAACACGGCCCTTACGGGAATAACGCCCGAGGCCGTGCGCGGCAAGCCGACCTTCGGCGAGCTTTGGCCCGAGCTTGAGCCGTATTTTTCAGGCGGGGTGCTGGTGGCGCACAACGCGCCCTTTGATATGTGCGTGCTGGCGAAGTGCCTTCGCGCCTACGGCATAAGCTGGCGCGGCGAGGCCCCCTACGCCTGCACCTGCCGCATGGGGCGGCGGGCGCTGCCCTATCTTCCGAACCACAAGCTGAACACCATGTGCGCCGCCTTGGGCATAGGCCTCGACCACCACAACGCCATGAGCGACGCTCACGCCGCCGCCGAGCTGCTGAGATATTACATATCCGCGGGCGAGGATATCGGCTCGTATGTTAAAAGCTACCGCTTTTACTGAAACTGTCGAAAAAAATTTTGAAAAACCCCTTGCAAGTTTGATAATTTTATAGTATAATATCAATGTCGTACTAACCGGGGAGGCAGCGGCGCCCTGTATCCGCAATCCGCTATAGCGGGGGCTAACTCCCTGATTGAGGCAATAATTCTGTGCAGCAGGCGGCTGTAAGTGGCGTTGACGGCCGGGTCTTGCGCAATGCGGGCCCGTGAACCTTGTCAGGCGGGGAACCGAGCAGCAATAAGCGGTAACCCGTATGTGCCGCAAGGGCGCCTGGTCCGAGCTAACTGCGGCCATACCGTGCATGGTTTGTTGTCGATTTCGGGGTGTACGACATTTTTATTATGCAAAAGCCGGTGATGATATGGCCTATCAGGCTCTTTACCGAAAGTGGCGGCCCCTCACCTTCGACGACGTCGTAGGCCAGAGGCACGTCACAGACACAATTAAAAACGAGGTCAAAAACGGCGCGGTTGGTCACGCCTTTTTGTTCTGCGGCTCGCGCGGCACGGGTAAAACCTCCACCGCGCGTATCTTCAGCCGCGCGATAAACTGCGAAAACCCGAAGGACGGCAACCCTTGCAACGAGTGCCCCACCTGCCGCGGTATTCTCGACGGCGGCATTATGGACATAACCGAAATCGACGCCGCCAGCAACAGCGGCGTGGACAATATCCGCTCCCTGCGCGAGGAGGCCGCCTACAGCGCGGCGGTCACAAAATACAAGGTCTATATCATCGACGAGGTTCACGCTCTCAGCGACAACGCCTTTAACGCGCTGCTGAAGCTGCTCGAGGAGCCGCCCGAGCACGTCAAGTTCGTGCTGGCGACGACCGAGGCCCATCAGGTTATGGATACGATAAGCTCCCGCTGTCAGCGGTTCGACTTCAAGCGCATCACCGCCGACGACATATATCAAAGGCTGAGCTTTATTTGCTCCGCCGAGGGCATAACCGCCGAGGAGCGCGCGCTGCGAATGATAGCCCGCGCCGCCGACGGGTCGCTGCGCGACGCGCTCTCGTACCTCGACCCCTGCGCGGCCGCCGGGCAAAGCGTTACGGCGGACTTTGTGGCCGACTTCCTCGGCCGCTCGTCCGACGGAGCCGCCGTGGAGCTGTGCCGCGCCATAGCGGCGGGCGACTCCGCAGCCGCCGTCGCCTGCCTCGACGCCGTGTCGTCGCGCGGGCGTTCCTTCCCGGCCTTTATCGAAACCACAATTCAGGCCCTAAGAGATATGCTCGTGTCAAAATCCGTCCGCTCCCCGAGGAGCGATTTCTCGCCCGAGGAGAGCGCCGAGCTTTACAAAATCGCGGGCGGCATAAGCGCGGAAAAGCTGATATATTCGATAAAAACCCTGTCCGAGTCGCTGTGGTCGGCAAGGCAGAGCTCGCTGCCCTCGGTGATATTCGAGGCCGCAGTAATCAAGCTTTGCCTCGGCGGAAGCGACGGCTCCTACGACGCGCTGCTTGCCCGCGTGGGCGAGCTGGAGCGCAAAATCGCCTGCGGCGAGGTCGGCGCGGCGGCGGAGATAAAGCCTCCCGCCACGGCCGAGGCCGCGCCCGAGTCCGAGCCTCCCTCCCCCGCGAGCGAGGCCGCCCCGCCAGAGGAGGCCGAGCGCGAAACTCTCGCCCCGCAGCCGGAGTTCGTGGACGCGGTTAAGGCCAAGTGGCCCGAGATAATGGAAAGTATTTTGGCCGACAACAGGGTTATTCTCTACACCGCGCTGCAAACCTGCGCCCTGAGGGATTTCGACGGCAAGCTCGCCCTGACCTTCGCCGATGACGGCTTCGCCGAGTTCCGCGACATGGTGTCGCCCGATACGGACTACCTCGCGGGCCTTATAAAGCGGGTGTGCGGCATAGACTGCGCCGTCACGCTTCGGCGCGACGCGGATTTTGCCAAAAAGCCGCAAATTAAGCGGAGCGACCCGCTGGACGCCCTGCTCGGGCTTCCGATAACCGAGATAAAATCCAGAGAATGAAAGGAACGATAAAAATGGCAAAAGGCGGTTTTCCCAGAGGAATGGGCGGCATGGGCGGCAATATGAACAATATGCTGCGCCAAGCGAAAAAAATGCAGGAGGAAATGGAAAAGGCGCAGGAGGCCCTTGAGCAAAAGGAGCTTGAGGCCAGCGTCGGCGGCGGGGCCGTCAGCGTAAAGGTGAACGGCAAAAAAGAGGTGCTTTCCATCGCCATCAGCCCCGACGCGGTGGATCCCGACGACGTGGAAATGCTCCAAGACCTGCTCGTCACGGCCGTGAACGAGGCTCTGCGCAAGGCCGACGAGGCCGCTGCGAGCTCGCTTTCCGGCATTACCGGCGGCATGAGCATACCCGGCTTGTTTTAGGAGGCGGCCATGTCCTCACTGTACCCGCCGTCACTGACGGCGCTTATCGAAGAATTTGAAAAGCTGCCCGGCATCGGCCACAAGAGCGCCGTTCGGCTGGCTTTCCATATAATGGGCGTGTCGGACGAGAAGGCCCGCCGCTTCGCCGACGCAGTGCTTAACGCGAAGGCTACGGTGCGGCTGTGCGAAACCTGCCAAAGCCTGACGGACGTTTCGCCCTGCGCCCTCTGCTCCGACCCGAGGCGCGACAGAAGCTGTATCTGCGTGGTGGAAAGCCCAAAGGATCTCGTAGCGATGGAAAAGACCCGCGAATACAAGGGGCTTTACCACGTGCTGCACGGGGCTATCTCGCCTATGGACGGCGTCGGCGCGGAGGACCTGAAAATCAAGGAGCTTCTCGCCCGCCTCACCCCCGAGGTCGAGGAGGTCATCATGGCCACTAACCCAACCGTCGAGGGCGAGGCGACGGCCATGTACATCGCGCGGCTGATACGCCCCTTAGGCGTTAAGGTGACGCGCATCGCCCACGGCATACCCGTCGGCGGCGACATCGAATTTGCCGACGAAATGACGCTGGCAAGGGCGATGGAGGGCAGACGCGAAATATAAAGCAAGGTGATAAAAGTGATCAGCGCTTTAACTCCCGGCGCTCTCGTGCTTGAGGGCGGCGGCATGAGAGGGGCCTTTTCGGCCGGAGTTACCGACTATTTTCTGGACGAAGGGCTGTTGTTCGACCATATCTACGGCGTTTCAATCGGCGCGTGCCACGCCTGCAGCTACATTTCTCAACAGCGGGGCAGGGCCTACCGCATAGTGGCCGACTACATAAACGACCCGCGCTATATGAGCTATAAAAAGCTGGCGTTCGGCGGCAACCTGTTCTCGCCCGAATTTATATACCACACTATCCCCGACGAGCTCGACCCCTTCGATTACGACGCGTTCCGCGAATACAAGGGCGATTTTTGCGTCGTTATGACCGACTGCAAAACCGGCGCGGCGAAGTACGCGAGGGTGAGCGACCTAAAAACCGAGGTGGACTATGTGAGGGCGTCGGCTTCGCTGCCGGGCCTGAGCCGCATAGTCAAAGTCGGCGGCGGCGACTACCTCGACGGCGGCATGGCCGATTCGATACCCGTCAAAAGGGCGGCGGCGGACGGCTGCAAAAAGACGGTCGCCGTGCTGACGCGCGAGGAGGGCTACGTCAAGGAGCCGAGCAAGGCCTACCGCATGACAATGCTGCTCCACCCGCTTCACCCGAAGCTGAGCGAGGCCGTGAAAACGCGCCATATAATGTATAACGAAACGCTCGATTACATAGACGAAAAAGAGGCGGCGGGCGAAATTTTCGTGCTGCGCCCCCCAAAGGGCAGCCTCCATGTGGGGCGGCTCGAACGCGACAGGGCCAAGCTCGACGACCTTTACCGCGTGGGCTACGAAACCGCGAAGGCCAAGGGAGCGGAGCTTAAGAAATACCTTGCCGCCGAAAACGCAAAGGAAGGAATTTTGCTATGAAAACCACACCCGTGAAGGGCGCGAACGACTACCTGCCCGCCCAAGCGCGCGTGCGCGACTTTTTGCAGGAAAAAATTCTCGAAACCTACCGCGCGGCGGGCTTCGAGCGCATATACACCCCCATCATCGAAGACATTGAAAACCTTGACAAAAGCGACGGGGGCGAAAATCTGGCCCTCATCTTCAAGATAATGAAGCGCGGCGACAAGCTGGAAAAGGCCCTCGCCGAGGGCGGCGAGCTGTGCGACATGGGCCTGCGCTACGATTTAACCCTGCCGCTGACGCGCTATTACGCCAACAACCGCGCCTCGCTGATGAGTCCCTTCAAGGTCATACAGACCGACAGAGTATACCGCGCCGAACGGCCTCAAAAGGGCCGCCTGCGCGAGTTCGTTCAGTGCGACATCGACATAATCGGCTCCGAAAGCCGCACCGCCGAGCTGGAGCTGATTTTGACCACCGCAAAGGCGCTGCGGGCCGTTGGGCTCGACAGCTTCAAGGTGAAGATAAACGACCGCCGCCTGCTGCGCTCGCTGCTGCTCAGCCTCGGCTTTGCCGAGGACAGCCTCGACGGGGTGTGCATAGCCCTCGACAAGCTCGACAAAATCGGCCCCGAGGGCGTAGCCGCCGAAATGCTGGGCAGGGGCTGCCCCGAGGCCGCTGTGAACGAGCTTTCCGCCCTGCTCGCCGAGGGGGCGGGCCTCGACGCCGTGAAGGCGCGGGCGGACGGCGAAGCCGTGAGCGACCTTGAATTCATCATGAAGTCGGTCGCCGAAATCGGCGGCGTTGAGCTTGAATTTGACCTTAGCCTCGTGCGCGGGCAGGGCTACTATACCGGCACGGTTTTTGAGGTCGTCAGCTCCGAATTTCGCGGGGCGATTGCGGGCGGAGGCCGCTACGACAAGCTTATCGGCAAGTTCACCGGCGAGGACGTTCCCGCCGTCGGCTTTTCGATAGGCTTCGAGCGCATAGCCGCCATTCTTGCCGAAAGGGGCGCCGCGGCGGCGGGCAGGCCGAGGCTGGCGGTGGTTTACGACGAAAGGGATTTCGTTAAGGCCAACGCTTACGCCGAGGAGCGCCGCGCGGACTACGACGTGACGCTTATCGAGCGGCCGAAAAAGCTGGGCAAGCTGCTTGGCCGCCTTGAGGAGCAGGGCTTCGCCTCCTTTTACGTTATCGGCTGGGAGGAAACCGAGCCGAAAACGCTCGGAGAATAACAACGGCTCGCGGACCATTCCCCACAAAGTTAATGAATAAGTAATGAATTAATATAGAAAATCCGCTTATGTGAGCGGATTTTCGTCATTTTAAGCCCTTGAACCACGAACGAAAATCTCCCTCGGCTGCGTCGCTTGTTGTGTACCAATCAGTTCAAAGGCAGCGTCTGTCCATTCGCGTCCTTATCGCCGTTATCCATTTGTTCAAGCGCATATTCGCAGCATTGAATAACCAAGCTGTTCAAAGAGATGCTCTCGCTCTGCGAAATCACCGACATCTTGTCGATAAGAGATTTCGGAAACCTGAATGTTCTGTTGACTGTTTCCTCAGTTTTTCGTATTCTAAACATACAATCATCTCCCTTTTTATTATACATTAAAATAGCATTTTTTATATACTGCATTTATGCAAATATTTAGTGTGTGCAATAAAATTATATTATTTTATATGCAAAATGCACTTGACAACCGCGGCTTTATATGGTATACTATATCACAGAGGGTAGATTTGCGCGGCAAATCATGCTGTAATTGCCCCATAAAATGCTGAAAGGTGGGTTGCAAATGAAAAGACTGCAATACAAAAAGCTCGCGGCGGTAATATTATGCCTTGCGTCAATGCTGGCTGCGGCGGCAACGGCTCGGGCGGACGGCGTTGTTTTCGGGTATCCCTTTGTTCCGAAATTCAGCCGCGACGAGGAAGGACGGGTTATCCTTAAAGTGAAGGAGCAGAGCGGCTGCCGCGTCCATTCTGTAGAGGAAAGCGAATTTTTATATATGGTATATATTGAATCCGATTTCAGCTACTGCTCCGATGTAACCTCGGGCACAGACCAAGGCAAGCTTATGAGATATATGTATTCGCACCCGGACAAAATAAAATGTCTGTACGAAAGAGAAAACATTATTCCCTGCGACAAAAACAAAATCATCACCGCCGCGCTGTTTTTCCGCCACAATGGCGAAATTTACATGACAAGCACGCCGGAGGGTTTTGATTTTACAAAAATAACCGGGTTCCCCGACGACCTTGCACAGGATAATACAGGATACCAAGATACAGAGGGCATGGAGCTGAGAGTTACGGACCCTAACTCCTACAACGCAAAAGTGGAATATGATTTTACCTATCCCGCGGACGCTCGGGCATACACAGCCTTTTACGACAACGAGGGGCAGCTTGCCGGTATTTTTGATCCGAGCGACAACCGCGCGGAATTGACCTCCGCCGAGGGCGTGAGCCGGCTCTGGATGCATCGAACCCTTAACCTTGGTTGGACAGACTATGCCTATTGCCGCGCCTTTGCATGGGACGGCGATCTGAAGCCAAAAGCCGCGTCGTCCATGACGGCCTTTGAGCAGGCGGGAATTTCGGTCGAGGAAACGAGTGGAGGGCTGGCCCTGACAATTACTCAGGAGGACGTAGGAGCCGCGTCGATATACGGCCCTTCGGTTCATCAGCTTGGAAGCGACAAGTATCTTAAAACCCTCCGCCGCCGGGATATTACCGGGCAAAAGACCTTGACGCTCACGGAAAAGGGGCGTTATCTGGCCGTGCTGACAAGCTCCAATGGGGTGGAGTATAAGCGGATAATTGACAATTATTAAAAAAAAGGGCGTTCGCCCATAAAATATTTGCTCCCGACTGCGCAACCCTCACGCAGTCGGGAGCATTTTTGGTTTTTCGTTTATTTCTTCGCGGCGGCAAGCAGCTCCTCAAGCTCGGCCCTATCGAACTCGTAGGCCGTATTACAGAAGTGGCAGCGAAGCTCGGCCCGCCCGTCCTCGTCGATGAGGCGGCGCAGCTCGTCCGCGCCGATGCTGATAAGGGCGCGGGCCATGCGCTCCTTGCCGCAGCCGCAGAGGTACTTGGTTTCCATATCGTCAAAGTAGTCTATCTCGTAGCCCGAAAGCAGCCTTTCCACAATGGATTTGGGCGTCGCGCCCTCGCTCAGCATCGTGGTGACGGCTGGGATTTCGGCGATGGCTTTTTCCACCCGCTCAATATCGGCCTCCTCCGCCCCGGGCAGAAGCTGTATAACGAAGCCGCCGGCGGCCTTGACGCTGTAGTCCCTGTCCACGAGAACGCCCAGCGCGACCGCCGTGGGGAGCTGCTCGCTCGTGGCGAAGTAGCTCGTCAGATCCTCGGCTATTTCGCCGCTCACAAGCGGAACCTGCCCGATATAAGGCTCCTTCATGTTGAGGTCCTTAACAACCACGAGCCTGCCGTCCCTGCCGACGGCCCCGCCAACGTCAAGCTTGCCGTCCGCGCGAAGGGGCAGGTCTACAAGCGGGTTATCCACGTAGCCCTTGACGTTGCTTCTGCCGTCGGACACGGCCACAACGCGGCCTATCGGGCCGCCGCCGTCTATCTGGAGGGTTACGCTGTCGTCATAGCCCTTTAGCATACGCCCAAGTATGGACGCGCCGGTCAGGGCGCGGCCAAGCGCCGCGCAGGCGACGGGAGTCATGCCGTGCAGCCGCTGAGCCTCGTTCACAAGGGCGGTGGTATCCGCCGCGATAACGCGAATACTGCCCTCGTGGGTTATCGCGCTGGCTATATAGTCCTTCATTTATATCACCTTTTTATCAAAGCGCTGTTTCTATCATTTTTGCCACAAGCGCCGCCGTGGCCTCGATATCTCCGACGTCGGCGACCTCCTGCGGCGAGTGGATATAGCGGGTGGGAACGGATATTGCCGCCGCCGGAACGCCGGTGCGGCTCAGATTTATTGCCCCCGCGTCGGTGCCGCCTCGGGCGGCGGCCTCAATCTGATAAGGTATCCCCGCGCTCCGCGCGGCCCCGAGCATGAAATCGCGGGCCGAGGGGTTCGCTATGAACGACGCGTCCTTCAGCTTAAGGCCCGGCCCCTTTCCCAGCGAGAGCGAGGCGAAAGAGCTTTCGGGCGTGTCGCCCGTCATGGATACGTCGATGGCGAAGCCCATTGCGGGCTCGATGGCGTATGCCGCCGTTCCCGCCCCGCGCAGACCAAGCTCCTCCTGCGCGGTGAACACGGCGAAAAGCTCGTTGGGGCAGGCGGCAGCGGCCTTAAGCCCCTTCAGCAGCGCATAGCATCCGGCGCGGTCGTCAAGCGCCTTGCCGGTGACGCGCCCGCCCATCAGGGCAAATTCTCCCTTGTATACGGCCATGTCGCCAATGCTTACCTTGCTTTCGGCCTCGGCCCTGTCCCTCGCGCCGATGTCGATATACATTTGGGCCAAGCCCGCCGAGGCGGGCTTTTCCTTATTTTCACACGAAATCACGCCGACCGCGCCGCTCTCGAACTCGACGGCGCGGTTAAGGCAGTTGTGGGCCGCAACGCCGCCCACGTTTACGAACCGCAGAAAGCCGCTGTCGTCGATATGCGTCACCATAAAGCCGATTTCGTCCATATGGGCGGCAAGCATCAGCCGCTTGCCCGGCCCCGCCTTGCGGCAGATAAGGTTTCCCATAGCGTCGGTGTAAATATCGGTGACGAAGGGGGCCGCCTCGGCTTTTATAAGCTCCCGAAGCCCGTCCTCCCTACCGGAGGGCGAAAAGCAGCGGCAAAGCCTGTTAAGAAGCTCCATCAAAAATCTCTCCTCTCTATTTCGGCAAGCACGGCCTCGGCGAGGCGGGCGAGGCTTTCAAGGTCGCGCCTGCACAGCACGCTTACGGGCGAATGGATATAGCGGCAGGGTACGGCCAGCACAGCCGTCCGAACGCCCGCGCCGCTGCGCTGTATGCTGCCCGCGTCGGTGCCGCCCGCATTGGTGCGCTTTATCTGGAGGGGAATGCCCTCGCGGGCCGCGACCTGCTTTATCATCTCAAAATACCGCCTGTCGCTGACGGCCGCGCCGTCCATAGCCGTCATCACCGCGCCGCCACCGAGCTTTGTCACGGTTTGGTGCGGCTTCGCGCCGTATACGTCGTTGCAGGTGGTCCCCTCGAGCACGAGGGCTATATCAGGCTTTATTTTGCGGGCCGCGATTATCGCCCCGCGCAGGCCGACCTCCTCCTGAACAGTGAAGGCGAAATACATATCGTTTTTGTAGCTTTTTTTCATCAGCTCAAGCATAACGGCGCAGCCCGCGCGGTCGTCGAGAGCCCTGCTCTTCACGAGGCCGTCGCCGAACTCGGTATACTCTCCGGCGAACGTGCCGTAATCCCCGAGAGAAACTAGCTTTTCGGCCTCGGCCCTGTCCTTCGCGCCGACGTCGATATAAAGCTCGCTCATCGAGGCGGGCTTTTCGCGCTCCTCCCTGCTTTGAAGGTGGACGGCCTTCGCGCCGATTATGCCGGGCGTCGCGTTCGGCCCCAGCGCCACCCTTTTGCTCACAAGCACGGAGGTCATTATGCCGCCGACGGTTTTGAACTTGACAAAGCCGTCGTCGGTGAAGCCGCTGACAATGAAGCCCACCTCGTCCATATGCGCGGCGACCATCACCCTTTTGCCCGTTCCCTTTTTATGAACCGTAACTCCGCCCATAGTATCGACCGTTATTTCGGCCTCGGGAGCCATGGAGCGGATTTTTTCGATTATGAATTTCCGCGCCTCGTCCTCGCAGCCGGACGGCGCGCGGAGAGCGCACAGCTCCTTTAACAGCAAAGCTGATCACCGCCTTTGAACTTTAACGTATAGGCCGCGATGAGCCGAGCGGCCGTTTCCATATCGTTTGCGTCGCCGACCTCGTAGTTGGCGTGCATATACCGAAGCGGAACCGAAAGCAGAGCCGTGGGGATACCCGTTCCGGCCACCTGCACCTCCCAAGCGTCGGTGCCGGTGTCGCCGCCGTCAACGTCGATCTGTACGTCGAGGCCGCTTTCCTTCGCGGCGTCAAGTATGCCCCGCGTAAGCTTCGGGTGCAGGTTCGGCCCCACGCTCACGACGACTCCCTTCCCGAGCGGGAAAGCGTTGTCGCCGACGTTCGGCGACGTTCCGTGGCACACGTCGATAACTATGGCCGCGTCGGCCCTTATACCGGCGGCGGCCGTTTTCGCCCCGCGCAGGCCAAGCTCCTCCTGCACGGCGGCGACGGCCACTATGTCACATTCGAGCTTTAATCGGCTCGCAAGCTCAAGCGCGCGCACAACCACGGCGAGGCCGCCCCGGTCGTCGATACAGCGGGCCGCCACCGCGCTGCCCGAAAGCTCGGTAAAGCCGGTATTTATGGTGATTATATCCCCCACGCGGACGAGCCGCTCGCTCTTTTCCTTATCAAAGCCGACGTCCACGGCCATATCGTCAACCCTCGGCCCCTTTGGCGGCCCCTTGACGAGGTGCGGCGGAGTGGCTCCGATAACGCCGAAAAGCGGGCCGCTTTCGGTGTGGACAGTCACCTCCGTGCCGGGGAGGGTTTTCGGGTCGAAGCCGCCGACCGTCAGAAAGCGCAGACTGCCCTCGTCGGTTATCCCGCTCACCATCAGGCCAAGCTCGTCCTGATGGGCCTCAATCATCATCACGGGAGCGTTCTCCCGCCCGCAGCGGAGAGCGCCGATAACGCTGCCCAGCGCGTCCGTGCGGACAGAGCCGCAGAACTCGCCGAAAAGCGCGGCTATCTCGGCGCGGATTTCGTCCTCGCGGCCGCTGACGCCGAGCGGGGCGTCAAGCCGCTTGAGTATTTCCTTTATTTCCATATTCTCACAACCTATTGACTAATTCCTTGAACAGATTGCCCCGCTCCTCGAAGTTGCGGAACATATCGAAGCTTGTGCTGGCGTTGCTCATGAGCACAACGTCGCCCTCGCGGGCAAAATCCGCCGCGAGGCGAACCGCCTCTTCGTAGCTTTCGCAGATTTTGACGGGAATATCCCCGCCGAGGCCGGTTCTTTCGGCGTAATTTTTTAGGGAATCCCTGATAAGGCCCGCCGTTTTGCCCACAAGAAAGAGCGCCTTCGTCTTTGTCGCGAGCGACTCGCCGAGGTCGTCGTAGGGTATGCCCTTATCCTTGCCGCCGGCGATGAGAATTACCTTGTCAAAAACCTTCAGCGTGTTTATCGTGCGGTTGGGGCTACTGTCGATGGAGCTGTTGTAATAGCTCACGCCGTCCTTCACGCGCACAAGCTCTATCCTGTGCGGCACGCCGCCAAACTCCCGCGCCACCTTGCGTATGGCCTCGGCGGGAGCCATATCGCCCACGGCGGCTATGGCCGCCATGTAGTTCTGCACGTTATGCTCGCCGGGTATCTTTATGTCGGCGGTTTTCATGATTTCGCGGCCAAAGGCGAAAATCGCGCCGTCCTTGGAATACACGTCGCAGTCCTCGCCGTAGCCGAAGGTGCGCACCCGCCCCGGCGCGCCGCTCCGACAGGCGAGGCTTTCGGCGTTGGCGGCGTTCAGCACGGCTATGTCGTCCGCCCCTTGGTGCAGGTAGATGTTGCGCTTTGCGTCCTTGTATTCCTCGTAGTCCTTGTGCCAGTCGAGATGGTTCGGCGACATATTCGTAATAACGGCGATATGCGGGCTTTTTTTCATTGTGTGCAGCTGAAAGCTGCTCAGCTCCAGCACGACAATGTCGCTCGGCTTAACGCTCTCTATCTCGGGGAGAAGCGGCTTGCCGATGTTGCCGCCCAAGTGGCAGACATGGCCGCTCTCGGTCAGTATATTCCAGATGAGCGTGGTGGTGGTGGTTTTGCCGTCGCTGCCGGTCACGGCCACAATGGGCGCGGGGCAAAGCTCGAAAAACACCTCCATCTCGGTTGTCACGAGTATGCCGCGCCGCCGCGCGTCGAGGAGCTGCGGCTTATCAAAGCGTATGCCGGGGGTTTTGAAAATGAGGTCGCCCCTGAGGCCGTCCATATAGGCCTCCCCCGTCGTGAGGCGAACGCCCAGCGAGCGCAGCTCGTCCGCGGCGGCCCCCAGCTCGGCCTCGGTGCGCCTATCGGCGGCGGTTACGTTCGCCCCGAGCCGCGCGAGCATTTTTATCAGCGGCAGATGGCTGATGCCCACGCCAAGCACCGTCACGTCTTTGCCGTTCACGTATTTTTTGAAAGCCTCAAGCTTATCCATCGTATCACCTTATCTTATAAAATTCGTCCTTACCTTCGCCTCGGGAGCGGGCGCTTCAATTCCCGCGGCGCGGCCCGCCTCGACGCATTTGAGCAGCCATGCCATGTTCCGCCCGAGGGTGCGCATTATCTGAACGCCCTCCTCGTCGCGCATAACCTCGTCGGGGGTGTTGCCGTGAACCATGTTCCAATAGCCGGAGCTGACCACGGGCATATTGTTTATGGTAAAGTACTTGTTAAGCTGGTCGAGCGCGGCGGTGGTGCCGGCCCTTCTCGCGCTGACAACGGCCGCGCCGGGCTTATAGCGCAGCTTCGCGCCGGCGGCGTAAAACAGCCTATCCATGAACGATGTGGCCGCGCCGCTCGCGGCGGCGTAGTGTACGGGCGAGCCGATTATGAGCGCGTCGGCCCCGTCAAGCTTCGCTATGGCCTCGTTCACACAGTCGTCGGTGACGCAGCGGCCCGCCTTGGCGCAAAAGCCGCAGCCGAGGCAGCCCTTCGTCGTGGAGCCGGCTTGGAAAATCTCGGCCTCAACGCCGCTCTCGGCGAGGGCGTCGGCCACCAAGGAAAGCGCCGTATAGGTGCAGCCGTTTTTGTGCGGACTCGCGTTGACTAAAAGTACCTTCATTTTTTATTCCGCCTTTCAGATGAGAGTTTTTGGGTTAATCCCTTGTAAATTTATTCCTATCCATACTATTGTAGCACAAAATCCCGCGCTCGTCAATCCATAAAATCGGCCCTTTTATTTTCTCAAATTATGGTTGACAAGCGGGGCTTGTTAGGATATAATAAGATATGTATATTATATATAAAAAAGGAGGAAAATAATATGCAGAAAATCAAGCGGGCGCTCGCGCTGTTGACAGCGGTTGTCATGGTTCTTGCGCTCACACCGGCGGTTTCCCTCGCGGCGCCGTTCGGCGAGCGGCTGCAAGAGGCCGTAGACGCGCTGGAAATCCACAACGCGGACGACATACGCGGCAGCATTACGCTCCCCGCCACGGGCAAAAACGGGGCGGAGATAAGCTGGGCCTCGTCAAACGAGGCTGTGATAAGCACAAAGGAAATCGAAAACGAGGGCTACATACCCACCCCCGCCGGCCACGTTACGCGCGGCGAGAGCGACGCCCTTGTCACCCTTACGGCCAAAATCTCGCTCGACGGGGAAACGGCCACAAAAACCTTCGACGTGACCGTCAAGGCCGCTCCCGGCGGGGCTTCGCTCATGTCCGCCGACGACGATAAGTACCTTATGTACTACTTCAAGTACGACGGCGAGGAGGGCGAAAGAATTTGGCTTGCCGGCAGCGACGACGGCCTTAACTGGGAAACGCTCAACAACGACCAGCCCATAATCATTTCCACGCTCGGCACCCACGGCCTGCGCGACCCTTACATAATCGGCAACCCCGAGGGCGATAAGTTTTACCTCATCGCCACCGACCTCAACACCACCGATATGGGCTGGGGCGATAACGCCATCAACGGCAGCAAGAGCGTCATGATTTGGGAATCCGACGACTTGATACATTGGAGCGACCAGCGCATGATTCGCGTTTCCACGGACGACATGGGCTGTACTTGGGCCCCCGAGGCGACGTACGACGCGACAAGAGGCGTATATGTGATGTACTGGGCCGCCAAGGTGGGCGGAGAGACAGGAAAATACTCCGTATACTACTCCGAAACGTCGGATTTCGTTGAATTTACCGAGCCGCAGCTGTTTGTCAACGACGACCCGTATGTCGGTAGGCCGTTCAACGTTATCGACACGACGATAATCGACGTTCCCGGCGAAGGGTATTACCGCTTCACCAAGAACGAAACAGACGGCTACAAGTGCGTATTCATGGAACACGCCGACGAGCTGCTCGGCGAATACTCCCCGATAAAGATAAACGTTTACGACGACGAAAAGGGCGTTGAGGGCCCCGAGATATATCAGCTCAAGGACGGACGCTACTGCCTTATCCTCGACCACTACGGTCAGGGAGGCTACTTCCCCTGCGTGGTTGACAGCCTTCAGCCCGCCGAGGGCAGCGACACGGTCGAGTTTACGAAGCTGACCGATGGCTACAGCTTCCCGCATAAGCCCCGCCACGGCGGCATTGTGCGCATAAGCGCCGCCGCCTACGACGCGGTTGTCGCAAGCTACAACAACCCCGCCCCCGCCGTTGAACCCGACGAGGACGGCTCCGAGCCTATTCTCCGCTACCGCTTCGACCAAAACGACCTCACCGTCACCACCGACGTTGACGGCGACGGCGAAATCGCCAAGGTGAAGGACCTCAGCGGCAGCAACGACGGCCGTCTTTCCGGCGGCTATAGTCTGGAATACGACGAGGAGCGCGACAGCTCCGTGCTTGTTCTGGACGGCACAAAATACAGCTACCTTGAAATGCCCAAGGGCCTGCTTGACGGGCGCAACGAGCTTACCGTTTCCATGGACGTGAAGAACAACACTCATGGCAACTACTTCACCTTCGCGCTCGGTCAGAACGAAACCAAGTATATGTTTACCAGAATATGGAACTCCACCATATACGCGGCCATAACGAACTCCTCCAACGGCGGCGAGCAGAGCGCGACCATGAACGGCTCGAACATGGACGGCAAATGGCAGAACGTAACGCTGACCATATCGAAAAAAGATCACTCATTAAAGCTCTATGTGGACGGCCGCTACACCGCGGGTAAAACGGACGTGACGCTGACCGTATCCGACCTGATGACCGACACGCGGGCCTTCATCGGCAAATCGCTGTGGCCCAAGGACGGCTACGGAAATATGAGCGTTGACAACGTCGAGATATACAACCGCGTTCTTTCGGATAACGAAATTTCCGAAAAATATTCCGTTCAGGCCGAAGAAGACCGTTATTCCGTCAGCGTTGACGCCGATAAGACCGGCCCCGCCGTGAACGACGGCACGATTGGCCTGTTCTTCGAGGACATAAACTACGCAGGCGACGGCGGCCTTTACAGCGAGGCGGTCAACAACCGCTCGTTCGAGGCCTACGACGCGCGCGACAAGGTGGATAACCCCACCCCCATTCCCGACTACGGCTGGGAGGCTGTCGGCACTACATCGCTCGATTACGCGAGTGCGGGCGAGCCGCTCAATTCCAACAACAAAACCTACCTCACCCTCACGGCGGCGGCCGCGGGCGACGGCGTTGAAAACAACTGCTACGCCGGCGACGGCAAGGATAACCGCCCGCTCGGCAAGGGCCTTAACGCGGTTAAAGGCAAAAAATACAACGCGTCCTTCTATGTGCGCGGCGGCTACGACGGCGTTATCAGAATGCAGGTCGTTGACGGCGGCAAGGTTCTTGGCGAATTTGCGGCGGACGCGGTTACGGGAGAGTTTGCCAAAAAGAGCGGCGTAATCGAATTGACCGACAGCGGCGACGACGCCCGCGTGCGCGTCGTTCTAGACGAACCCGGCTCGGTCGATCTCGACATGATTTCCCTTATGCCGCAGGAAACCTTCAACGGCCGCGACAACGGCCTCCGCGCCGACCTCGTGGAGCGGCTCGCCGAAATTCACCCCGGCTTTTTGCGCTTCCCGGGCGGCTGCATAATCGAGGGCTTCAACCTTGCGAACCGCTATCAGTGGAAGCACACCGTCGGCCCCGTCGAACAGCGCACCCAGAATTGGAACCGCTGGCAGACCCACAACGAAACCCACGAGGGCAACGGTATGTTCGGCTATTGCCAGACCTACGGCCTCGGCTTCTATGAATATCTTCTGCTTTGCGAGGACATCGGCGCGGCCGCCGTGCCGGTGGTGAACGTCGGCTTGGCCTGCCAGTATCAGAGCGGCGCAAACGAGCAGCCCATTGTCGAGGGCTACAACGTGTCGAGCAAGGAAGAGCTTTACAGCGTCTACATTAAGGACGCTCTCGACCTTATTCAGTTTGCGAACGGAACTCCCGACGAAAATTGGGAAAGCTATGACTATTCCGCCGTGGACAGCACGAACCCCGCCACCTTCGGCGACAACTGGGCCAACCTCCGCGCCCTGATGGGCCACCCCGCGAGCTTTGAGCTCGGCTATATCGGCGTGGGCAACGAGCAGTGGGATACCTCCGACTACTCCAAAGCGGACGAAAGCGGCTGGGCCGATAACGGCAACAACTTCTTCTTCCGCTACGAGGCCTTTGAAAAGGCCATTCACGAGGTTGCTCCCGAGATGAAGCTTATCTCCACCTCCGGTCCCAGCGCCAGCGGCGGCGATTTCGACAAGGCTTGGAACTGGCTCGGAGGCCACAGCTCCGACGACGCCGATAAGAGCTTCACCTATGCCGTTGACGAGCATTATTACATGCAGCCCAATTGGTTCTATGAAAACATCAACCGCTACGACGGCTACGACAGAAGCGGCTACGGCGTTTTCGCCGGCGAGTACGCCTCCCGTTGGTGGGAAGGCCCGTACCGCGGCAACACCGTCGAGGCCGCCATCTCCGAGGCCGCGTATATGACCGGCCTTGAGAAAAATTCCGACGTCGTTAAAATGGCGTCCTACGCTCCCTTGTTCGCGAGGGAGGGCGCGCACCAGTGGGCCCCCGACATGATTTGGTTCGACAACGCCGCGAGCTACGGCTCCGCCGATTATTACGTTCAGCAGCTTTTCAGCCGTCAAACCGGCGACGTCAACCTTAAAACCAAGGTGACGGATAAGTATGACGAGCGCGACTTCACCGGCGTGGCCGGCGTAGGCACATGGCTGACCTCGGCTGAATTTACCGATTTTAAGGTGCATGACGACGACAAGGACGTCGATATCGAGGTTAGGGGCTGGCCCAATCCCTCCACTGACGTCTTTGGCTCCCCCGTCGGCTGGAATACAGAGGACGGCGCGCTCGCCCAGACGCGGACGAACACTCAGGGCGCGGAGGCTTATATTTTCGCCGATATGGATCCCATAACCGCCGAAAACTACACCATCACCGTCAAGGCCAAAAAGACCGGCGGAGATGAGGGCTTTATCATTCCCGTAATGGCGAAGGACAAGGACAATCTCATTCACTGGAACGTTGGCGGCTGGGGAAATACCAACGCGGCCTTTGAGGAGCGCAAGAGCGGGGGCAACACCGCCGTCAGCGCGTACAGGGGCGTTGTGCTTGAAAAAGACAGGGAGTATGAGCTCAAGGTCGTTGTAAAGGACGGTACGATTTTCGGCTATCTGGACGGCGAGCTGCTCAATGCCTACACCTTCAAAAAGACGCTCGGCCCGATTTACAGCAACGCCACCTATGACGAGGAAACCGGCGACATCATCGTTAAGATAGTCAACAGCACCGACTACGACCAGTCGGTACCCGTAACGGTCAACACGTCCAAAAAGCTGACGGGCCGCGCCACGCTGTACCTCATCGACGGTGGCAGCAAGCCGTTTAAGAACAGCTTTGACGAACCCGAAAAAATATCCGTTCAATCGAGCGAGATTGACGCGGGCAGCGCGTTCAGCTACCGCGCCCCGGCCAACAGCGCGGCAGCCATAAGGCTGCACACCGGCGACACAGTAGCCGTGAGCGAAATCGAGGCGACAAACGCCGCGATAACCGTCGGAAATCCGCTTGAGCTTCCCGAGAGCGTGAACGTAACGCTCGACGGCGGCGGCGAGGCCTCCAGAGCCGTCAAATGGCTCTGCCCCGAGGCCGGAACCTTCGCGAACGCGGGCGTGTTCAAGGTATACGGCGCGGTCGAGGGCACCGAGCTTGACGCCGTGGCCTACGTCACCGTATCCCCCGCCGAGGAAGAGCTTCCCGCAAGCGTTATCTCCGTGGATAAGGATATACTGAGCGGCGCCGAGGCGGAAATCACCTTCCGGCCCGAGCTGCTCGACGGCTATACCCCCGGGGGCAGGTACACCGGCGTTATAGCGGTATATAACGGCGATAAGCTCGAAAAGGCCCTCGCGGCCACATCCGTGATGGGCGTATTCTCCACAAGCTTCCGCCTTGCCGAGGCCGAGGGCAGAACCGTTAAGATTATGCTTTGGACGGACGACGAAATATCCCCCGTCGCCAAGGCCGAAGTTTTCGCTCCCACCCCCTCCCCGACTGAGTAAAATCGAAGCCTTCGGGCGGTATAATCAGTAATTTCATAAAAAGAGCGTATCATTTGTGATGCGCTCTTTTGCTTTCCGCGCGGCTGGGCAAAGGGCAAAGCCAAATGCCGGTTTAACATACAATTAACGCGGCCTTGCTTTCGGAATTAACATCGCCCGTGCTAAAATTTAATTGTATCAAGGATACAATAATTTTTGGAAGGTGATTTGAATGAAAAAATTCAGGACAATGCTGCTTGCCGCCGGACTAACGGCGGCGCTGGCGGGCTGCGGAGGAACGGCGGGCGTGACAGACGGCGCGGCGGGTACGGTATCGACGGACGGCTCGACTTCTATGGAGAAGGTTATCGGCTATTTAAGCGAGGCGTATATGGCCGAAAACGACGGCGCAAAGATTACATACAACCCGACCGGCTCGGGCGCGGGCATACAGGCGGTGAGCGAAGGGCGATGCGACATCGGGCTTTCGAGCCGCGACCTAAAGCCCGACGAGGCCGAAACGCTCGACGCGACGGTAATCGCGATTGACGGGATTGCGATGATTGTAAACCCGCAAAACCCGGTGGCGGATTTGACGATTGAGCAGATAGGCAAGCTGTATACGGGCGAAATCGCGAATTGGAGCGAAACCGGCGGCAACGACGCGCCGGTGGTATTAATCGGGCGCGAGGCGGCCTCCGGCACGCGCGACGGCTTTGAGTCGATAACCGGAACGGAGGAAAAGTGCAAATACACGCAGGAGCTGACCTCGACGGGCGACGTTGTGCAGACCGTTTCGACAAACCCGAACGCGATAGGCTACGCTTCGCTCGCGTCGGTCAACGACGGCGTAAAGCTGCTGTCGGTTGAGGGCGTAACGCCAACGACCGAAACGATACAGAACGGAACGTATAAAATTCAGCGCGATTTTGTGTTTGTTACCCCGAAGGATAAGGAATTGTCCGAAGCGGCGCAGGCGTTTATGGATTACGCGGCGAGCGAGGAGGCGGACGAAATGATTGAAAAGGCGGGCGCGGTTCCTGTAAAAAGATAGGTGATAAGGCGTGAAAAATCCGAAAAATACAAGCGACGCGCTTGAAAAGGCCATGAACGCCGTGTTCGCCCTCTGCGGATTTTTGGCGGTCGCGTTTGTGCTGATGATAACGGCGTTCCTTGTGATAAGCGGCGTTCCGGCGATGGGCGAAATCGGGATAACGGACTTCCTTTTCGGCAGGGTTTGGGCGTCAACCGCCGCAAAGCCGCGCTACGGTATACTGCCGTTCATACTGACCTCCGTCTGCGGCACGGCGGGCGCGATTGTGATAGGCGTGCCGATAGGGCTTATGTGCGCGGTGTACCTCGCGAAAATGTCGGGCGGAAAAAGCGCGGGAATTGTGCGGACGGCGGTGGATTTACTGTCGGGCATACCGTCGGTGGTATACGGCCTGCTGGGCATGATCATCATCGTCCCGCTCGTGCGGGAAATATTCAATCTGCCCGACGGAGCAAACCTGTTTTCGGCGATTATCGTGCTGGCGGTGATGATTTTGCCGTCGGTGATTTCCGTATCGGAAACGGCGATAAAGGCCGTGCCGAAGGAGTACGAGGAGGCGTCG
>CANRER010000003.1 GCA_947629615.1 uncultured Clostridia bacterium
CTGTGGAAGCGCATTAAGGCCGCTCTGGAGGACGGCAAGCCCGCCCGAAGCGTGGAAACGAACGAGGACGAGGCCGCCGTTGTGCGCGAGCTTTCGCTGCTCACCATGAAGCCCGTGCTTTACGCCGCGAACGTGGCCGAGGGCGATTTCGCGCAGGGCATCGAAAACAATCCGTTCGTTAAAAAGGTGGAGGAAATTGCCGCCGCCGAGGGCGCCGAGGTGCTGCCCATATCGGCCCGCATAGAGGAGGAAATAAGCGGCCTCGACGGCGACGAAAAGCTTTTGTTCCTCGAGGAAATGGGGCTGAGCGAGTCGGGCCTCGACCGCCTTGTGAAAAAGTGCTACAAGCTGTTGGGGCTGATAAGCTACCTGACGGCGGGCGCGCCCGAGGTGCGCGCGTGGACGATAACCAACGGCACCAAGGCTCCGCAGGCCGCCGGCAAGATCCACACCGACTTTGAGCGCGGCTTTATCCGCGCCGAGGTGGTCGCCTACGACGACCTTATCGCCTCGGGCTCGATGGCCGCCGCGAAGGATAAGGGCCTCGTCCGCAGCGAGGGCAAGGATTACGTTATGAAGGACGGCGACGTTGTGCTGTTCCGCTTTAACGTGTAACTTTTTGGCGGCTCGGGTCATATTATTTCCTTGAGAGGTGTAATTATGGCCGAAGTGAGCTTAAGCGCCGTGCCGGTCGGGGAGCGGGCGGTGGTTTCGGCCGCCGGAGGCTCCGGCTCTATGCGGCAGAGGCTGCTCGACTTGGGGCTTGTGGAGGGAACCGAGGTCGAACCCCTGTTTGAAAGCATATTGCGAAATCCCCGCGCCTACCTCATACGCGGAGCGGTTATTGCTCTTAGAAACGAGGACACGGACTCTATAAAAGTAACTTTATGAAAAGAGCCGCCCCAGGGCGGCTCTTTCGTTTTTTGTTATATGTTCGCGACCGTCATTTCGGCGCGGCACTGAGGCGTTAGATTTTCGTCGAGGACAAACAGCTTGATAATCAAGCCGCCGTCGGCCTTAACGTCAATATCGCCGAAGGTCATATTCTCGGCAAAGTCGCAGCTTACGGCCTTAAGCATTTCGCCGCCGGAATACAGCGCGATATAAGCCTTGCCGTCCGCCGAGGAAAGCCCGGAGGCGTCAACCTCAACGTCGCCCAATATATCCTCGCCTATGCGGCTGAGATGCGGCTCGATAACCGCCGCCGGCTCCTCGGTGTAGTAGTGGTACACAGCCGTGGGGCTGAGAATGCTGCCAAGGCCGGCGGCCGCCGCCTTGATAACAACCTCGCCGTTCACCGTGATAGGCCCGGTATACCTTTCGCTTTCAAGAGTGGGTTCGGAGCCGTCGGTGGTGTAGAATATCTCGTAATCCTTCGTCGCCGGATTTTCGGGGTCGGGAACGACGTATTTGCCGCCGATAAGCTCGACCTGAGCGCCCTCGTCCACAAGCCCGCTTTCGACGCTCGCCGTCGGCCGCTCGGACGTTTTAAGAATGGACGCGGAGCTGAACTGTACGATGGAGCTGTCCTCCATGCCAATCTTAACGGCCTTCGCGCGGAAGCCGCCGAGGTCGGTTACAAATATCGGCCCTTCGTAAAGCGTATCCGGCGTACCGCCCGGCACAAGAGTATAGAAGATATTCGCTCCCTCGGTCGCGCTGGCAAGCGATACCAACGCTCCGCCGAGAACGTATTCAACCGCCGCAACTCTCGGCGGCGTCGGCGTTTGGACTATCGTGAAGGGCTTCGACACAATATTGCTCGGGGCGTAGCCCTCGGTCACGTTACCGTTCGCGTCGGTGATATTGCTCTTTTTAACGGCCATCACGCTCAGCGTGCCGGATCTGAAGCCAAGCTGCTCGGGCGCGATCTGGCCGCCGTCCTCGCAAAGCGAGGAGTTTTCGTTCGGCGCGGAGCCGTCGAGCGTGTAAAGGAAGGAAACGCCGTCGATTTCGCCACTGTCGCTAACCACCTGGAACACGTTGACGCTTCTTCTTAAAACGGGATTTTTAAGCTTGGTGAGATGGAATGTCATCGAGGAAACGGCGCTGTTTTCAAAGCCGGGCAGCGTGGCCACGGCCTTGAGCGTGGTTTCGCCCTCGCCGCTTATAAGCACGCCGTCGCCGTTGTAAAGTATGCCGTTCGTAGCCGAAGGCTCGGTGCCGTCGGTGGTGTAGTAGATATACGCGCCCGTCGTGAAGGTGGACAGGTTGGCCTTAATTCCGAGAAGCGAGCCCTCGGAGGCGATTGTAACGTCGTCGCAGCTGCCCGAGTCTACGCCGATTACCTTAACGGCCACGTCGCTCGGCGTTTTATCCGCCGCCACGGCCATAACCTTAACCACCTGCCCCTTTCTCAGGCCCGTCACGGACGCGCCGGTGTCCGAATCCTCGGACGGCTCCGCGCCGTTGGTGGTGTAGTAGTAGACCGCGCCGTCGCCGGAGCCGCTGAAGCGCGCGGTATAGACGTTGTTATTTGAGGGGCCTTCAACGGATATTGCGGGCGTCGGGGTCTTTGTGCCCTCCTCGGGGCTGGTCGGGCCGCTCACTCGGCTGGAGGCATAGCCCGGCCGCATGGCCACGGCGTGGATATAGCCGCGCCCGCCGGGGTTAATGACGCTGCCGCGAGCGTAGCGCGTCGAGGTCGCCGTCGCCTCGGTGTTCGGCAGATTATCCAGCACATAGAATATGTCGGCTTCGCTGTCGGCGCAGTCGAGTTTGACGCCGCCGCTGGCGTAGCTTATCGTCACGGGGGGCAGAGCCTCCGCCTTGGGCGAGCCTGTAATCGACACGCCAAACGAAACGTATTCGCTCTTTTTGCCGGCGTCGGTAAGCACCACCGTGCTGACGGAGCTGGGCTCGGAAATCGTCAGCGGGTAGATATAGCGGTGACTTTCGTCGAGAGGGAAATTCTTCGTCGCGTTATCCGTGCCTTTGTTTACGTTGTAGTATATTTCCGTGCCGTCCGCGGGTTTGAAGGTCACGGTTCTGACGCCGCTCGAAAGAGTGTTCAGATAGGACGAGAGCGGAGTTTCGGCCACGGTGGTGGTCGCCCTTCTTACGGGGCCCTGCACGTTTTCATAATAGGACGTAACGGCCAAGGCGTAATAGCCCGCCCCGTTCTTCTTCACGTCAATGACTATCGGCTCGGTGTAGAGCGTGCTCTTATTGTCAATCTTTATGTTTTTCGCGGTATTCTCGGCGCTTTCCGTGGTCGAGCATTTTTCGAGCTCATAGTATATCTTCACGCCGGGAACGCTGTTTTCAAGATAAATGCTGGTCGTACCGTTGACGGCGTTGACGCGGGTAATATCGACCGAAAGGTTTTCTATCGTGCCGCCGGAGGCCGTTACGGACTTTTGGGTGACGGAGCTTGTAACGCTGCCCTCGCGGGCGACTACGGCCTTGATGGTGCAGTTTTCGCCCGCGAGAAATTCGCCCTTATAAAGCGTGCCTTTGGCGGTCGTCGGGGTCGAGCCGTCGAGAGTATAGAATATCACGGGCGAATGTTTTTCCGACACGGTTTCGGTAGTGGTTATCGTAACCTTTTTCCGCCCGTTCTGCGCGTTTTCCAAGCTGATGACCGGCGCGGAGCATTTCTTTACCTCAACGGTGGCAAGCGTTCTGAGGCTGGGGGCGAGATCTGCGCCGTCGGCGTAAGCCACAACGTAGTGAGTTCCCGCCGTCGTAAGAGGAACGGGGCCGCTGTAGATTTTATTGGCGGCCTTGTAGGCGTCTTCATTGGCATAGCTGCCGGTCATTCTTGTGGCGTAGTGTATCACCGCCCCGCTGACGGGGTTATCCTCCTCGTTTAAGGTTATTACCAAATTCTTGCCGCCGTAGAAGGACGCCGTTGTCATGGACGGCTTGGGCAGCATATCGGGCCAGCCTTCGGCCTTTATTCTGTATGTATGCGTTTCGGAGCCGACGTTATAATTGTCGCAGTAAACGCTGGCGTTTACCACCGTCGCGGCCTTTATTTCCAAAAACGGCTCCGTCAACGGTATTTCCGGGGAGGACGCGGTCGGGCGCGAGCCGTCCAAGGTATACCTTACCACGGGGTTTTTGTATCCATTAAGGTTCTTATAGGCGCTTAAATCCGCGACAATTCTTACGGCTGTAACCTCATTGTTCGAGTTCCTTATAACCAACGCCTTCACCAGCGCGGGATTACTCTCCGCTGTCTTGGGAGGGTTAAGATAGGCCGGCTTCTGAGCGACGCTGACAGCGCTTTTGGAGCCGGACGAGGTATAGGCTATGGCTCTTACGGTGAAGCCCTTTTCCAAATCGTGGCTGAAAGGCCCCGTATACTTTTCGCTGTTCTTTGTCGGGGCAGCCGGCGAAACCGGCGTTCCGTCGGCCTTGCTGTCGGCGATGGTATAGTATAAATCCGCGCCCGCGGGGCCGGTTATCTCAACCTCCAACTCATTATTCGACGTAAGGGTAAACGAAAACCTCGGCGATTCGACAGCCGTCGTCGAAACGCCGCCGGCGGAAAACGCCGGCAAAGACGCCAGCAGCATCGCGAGCGCCACTACGGCCGCGAGGCCGCGCTTGGATATTTTCAATTTCTTCACTTTCCTTCCGTAAAGGCTTTGGCAAAAAACCGCGCCGAGCACGGCTTTGCGCTATTGTATATTTTACATTATAGCAAAAAACCGGCTCGGCGTCAATATATTATATTGTAATAAAATTGTTAATTTTTAGGGTAGACCACGCTCAGGCTCGCGCGCTCGGGAGCGAACACCTCGCGGAGGAAGCGTTCGCCGTCCTCCTTTGTGACGGACTTCCATATTCTCGGGTAATCCAAAAGGTCGATGCCGCGGTGGAACGAGAACATATACTCGTTGCCTATGTCCTCCACGTCGCCGCCCATCAGGCGGATATAGCGGCCGTAAAGCGCGTTCATGGCGCGCCGCCAAGCGTCGTCGTCGATGCCCTCGGCCTTTACGCGCTCTATCTCGGCCTTTATTTCGTCGGCCACGGTTTTTGGCTCAAAGCTTTCGCCGCTGAAGGCGGCAAAGGCGAAGCTGCGCTCGTAGTCGTAATAGCCTCCGAAGCCCCGGCTGACGAGGCCGCCGTTATAAAGCCTTTCGTAAAGGGGCGAGCTGCTTCCCGCCAAGGTATGGATAAGGGCGGAGGCCACGATGTCGCGCTTCAGAAGGTCGCCGTCGGTTCGGTTGTCCTTATAGCCGAGCATGAACTGGGGCTTGGCTATCTCGAAGCGCGCCTCGCTGTAGGGGGCGACAATCTCCTCGGGTTCCTCGGGGAACACCTGCTTTATCTCGCCCTCGGGCTTATCCTTGGTTATCATCTCGTCCACTATCGCGCCGAGGCGGTCGGGGTCGATGTCGCCCACGCAGATAACGGCCATGTTCGACGGGTGATAGAAAGTGTTGTAGCACTTATACAGCAGTTCGGGAGTGGTTTTCATTACCTCCTCCACGCTGCCGGCTATCTCGGTGCGGACGGGGTGGTTCTTATAAAGGCCCTTCATGCAGTTATAAAAGCAAACCTGCCCCGCGTCGTCGTCGTACATACGCACCTCCTGCGCTATTATGCCCTTTTCCTTTTCCACGTTTTCGGCGGTGAAGTAGGGCGTTTGCACATAGCTGAGAAGGTTTTTGAAATTTTCGTAAAAATAGTCGGTGCAGCTAAAAAGATAGTTTGTCACGCCGAAGCTGGTGAAGGCGTTCACGTCCGCGCCCTTGAACAGCGCGAACGCGCTTGTGCCGTCGGGCTGCTCGAACACCTTATGCTCAAGGAAGTGCGCCACGCCGTCGATGACCTTTGTCGGCTCGGTTTCGCCGGGAACGACGAACTCGGTGTTTATCGAGCCGTAGCGCGTGCTGAAGGTGGCGTAGCTTTTTTCGGTGTTTTTCTTTATCACTATAACCTTAAGGCCGCTTTTATGCTCGGCGGTAAAGACGTCCTCCCTGAGGAGAGCGTCGGTATGCTTTGTGAACCGCATCATTTTTCCTCCTTTCCCGCGAGGAAGTAGACCGTGTCGAGCTTCGCCCGCTTGGCGACCTCGATTATCTCGTCCCTCGTCACGCGCTCTATCCTTTCGGCTGCCTCCTCGAGGCTCACGTCCGTACCCAGCAGAAGCTGAGTGGTGTAGTAATCCTCGAGAGCCTCCACCGCGTCGCCGCGCGAGCGGAAGGAATTGACGATCTGCTTCTTCACGACGTCCACCTCTTTATCGGTGAAATCGCCGTCCCTCACGGCTTGGAGCTGGGCCATAATCTCGTTATAGGCCGCGTCGAAATTCTTAAACTCAATGCCGCTCGAAACGCGCAGCACTCCCGTGAGGCGGTCGGCCCAAGCCGAGGCGTAATAGCACAGGCTGAGCCTTTCGCGCACGTTTTCAAACAGCTTGCTGTCGGGCCCGCCGCCGTAAAGGCAGCTGAACACCATCTGCGGGTAGGCCAGCGGGCCGGTCGGCTCCACCCCTGTGCGGAAGCCCATCGTGAGCTTGCCCTGCGTAACGTCCATGTGGTCGGTCACGCGCCTGACCTCGCCCACATCGGCCTTTATCTCGGCCAAAACGCGGCCCGCGTCCCTTTCGGGCAGAGCGGCGGCGGCCTCGCGGGCGGCCTTTTCGGCCACGGCCTCGTCGAAATTGCCGGTGAAAATTATGCTTATCGCCGAGCTTTTCATCACGTCGGCGTAAAAATCGAAAAGCTCGTCGGCGGTGAGCTTTTCAACGTCCTCCTCGTAGCCGAGGGTGTTCACGCCGCAGGGTTCGTCCCCAAACATCTCCTCGTCAAGGCGGCGCATGGCGTAGACGCGCTTGTCGTTTATCTGGCCGCGTATGCGGTCGATGAGATTTTTCTTTTCCCGCTCGACAGCCGAGCGGACGCCGCCCTTAAAGGCGGCGGCGAAAAGCAGCTCCATAACCTTGCCGAACGCCGGAGCGGGCAAAAATTCGTCGCTGACGGCCTCGGCCGCCACGCGGATTATCTGCTCCGCGCCGCGCTTGCCCGAGGTGCAGTACAGCGAAGCGCCGTAAAGCTCCTCAAGGGCCATGTCAAGCTCGCGAGCCGTGGGGTAAAGCTCGTTCCCGCGCCCGAGCACCTGCGCGAGCAGCGCGCCCTTCGACGCGCTCTCGCGGCTGAGCGGGCGGTGAAAAAGCACGCTCGCCATGTAGGTTTTGAATTTGCCGTCCTTTATAAAATACAGGTTTATACCTTTTTTCAGTTCATGCTTAACTGTCTGCAAGGCTGTTCCTCCTTTAATATGTACGGGGCGCCTGCCCCGGTTGGTCAGTTTCAGTTATTGTTGTTGACCGTCCTGTTGGAGTTGCCGGTCATGTCGTCAACAACGTCCTCGGCGCCGTCCACAACGTCCTTGGCGGCGTTGCCCACGCCGTTGGCCGCGTCGTCAACGGCGTTGCCGGCGTCATGCATCATGCCGCTGCCGGTCGCGCTGCCGTCTGTGGCGGAGCTGCCGGCGGTTCTGCCGTCGTCGCCGTTTTTGTCGATTTTGCCGTCGCCGTCGTCGTCCGAAAGGTCAAGATCCCCGGCGGGGGAACGGCCCTCCGTGTTCTGCGTGCCGGCGGTCGTTTGGCCGGAATTATTGGCGGCGGAGTTATCGTTCTTATCCCCGCAGCCGGAAAGCGCAACGACCAGAGCCGCAATAATGAACAAAAGTCGTTTCAAGATATTCCATCCTTTCATTTTGGGTTCAGCTTTATTATTTCCCGAGCCGAGGGATTTACACCAAAACAATGGAACACTTTTCGACATTTTTCATAGTATGTACTGTAAACGGTTTGAAAACCGCTTTCAAATTCAAAATTAAAAGGAGAAAATTTTTATGTTCGGATACAACAACGGCTACCAGTGGATCGTATGGATAATCATAATCATTATCCTCCTCGGCTACGCCGGCAACGGCTTTGGCTGCGGCTGCGGCTGCAACAACGATTGCTGCAACCCCTGCTGCAACAACAATAACAACGACTGCTGCTGCAACTAAGCGGCTGAACGCGGGGCGGGCCTAACGGCCCGCCCTTTCTTTATGCATCGGCGAGCGCCGCGTTCAGCGCGGCGAGCGCGCGGCCCCGATGGCTGACGGCGTTTTTTTCGGCGGCAGAGGCCATGGCGAAGGTTTTGCCAAGCTCCGGCGAGAAGAACACCGGGTCGTAGCCGAAGCCGTTCTCCCCCTCGGGGGCCTCGGCGATATAGCCCTCCACGCTGCCCGAGGCGGTGATTTCGCGGCCGTCCGCGCCGATAAACACTATCGAACACATGAACCGCGCGGTGCGCCTTTCGCGCGGCGCTCCGGCAAGGTTTTTGAGCAAAAGCTCCGTCCTTTCGCCGTCCGTGCCAAGCCCGCCGTAGCGCGCGCTGAACACCCCGGGCTCGCCGCCCAAAGCGTCCACGCAAAGGCCGCTGTCGTCGGCCAAGGCGGCCTCGCCGGTGGCGGCGTGGATGGCCTCGGCCTTGAGCCGCGCGTTTTCCTCAAAGGTCGCGCCGGTTTCCTCCACCTCGACGTCGACCCCGGCCTCGCCCTCGTCAAGCACCTCGTAACCCAGCGGGCCGAGTATTTCCCTGAATTCTCTGAGCTTATTCTTATTGTGCGTGGCGGCTATCAGCTTCATCGGCCTTGCCCTCCGTCGGCGTTAAGGCTTCCGCCCGCCGCCGCGCAGAGCCCGCAAAGCTTCGCGAAGTCCTCGTCGGAGGGGCTTGCCTCGGTGTAGAGCGAAAAGCTCGCCCCGCCCACGCTCCATGTGGCGAGGCGGCCCCCGCCGACGATTTTGCGCGACACAACGGAAACCGCCGCGCCGTTCGATTCGGCGGCGATTATGTCGTAGCCCTCCTCAAGGGCGGAATACACGCCGGAAACGTCGCCCTCGGCCACGCCTCCGCGGAAAATGTACGAAGCCCCGCCGTAGGTAAACGCGGCCTGCGCCACCTTATCCGCGATAACGCTGTATTCGGCCGCTTCGGCCCCCTCGGGCGCGGCGAGAGCCATGCCTATGGCCGAAAAGTCGCCGCCGGAGGGAACGACCGGGTTCGGGAGCTGGGCCGTGGGGCCTTCGTCCTTGTTATTTTCCTCCACCTCGCGGGTTATAACAAAGGTCTGCGCGGCCTTGCCCGCTATGGAGAACAAATCGGAGCGCGACACCTCGCCGGCGGTGTAAAGGCTGAACTTATACGCGCCTATCTCCCATGCGGCAAGCTGGCCGCCCGCGGCCAAAGCCGAGGCGTTTATCTTGGTATCGACGCCGTTCACGCTCACGCCGTAGTTGAGGGCGCGGCCCTCCTCGGCCCCGTAGCGGGCGGTAACGTCCGTTCCGTCGCCGGAGGCGAGCAGCGCGTACCTAACGCCGCCCAAGGTGAACTCCACCCTCGCGCAGCCGTTTTCAGCCGTGCGAACGACGCTTTCGGCCCCCTCGGGCGCGTCCACCGTGAAGCCCAACGAGGCGAAGCCGTCGGGCTTCGTCTGCGGCTGAGGCTCGGCTTCATCCGAGCCGCCGGACAGGCCGCCGTCATTGATTACGACGGTGCGGGTGCTGCCCTCCCAGTTGACCGTCGCGCCGAAGAACTCCATCACGGCGCGAACCGGCACGTAGATACGTCCGTCGATTATAACGGCGGGAACGTCAAGCTCCACGGCTTGGCTGCCGCCGTCCTTCTGGCCCTCCATTGTCGCGCTGTCAACGGTTATCTTGAGCGTATCGCCCTGATTGTCGATTGTCGCGGCGCGGCCTTGGCCGTCCCAGTCCACCTTCATCTGCATGGCCTCGACCACGGCGCGAACGGGCACCAGCACGCGGCCCTCTTGGATTATACAGCCCGCGTCGGGGAAAACGACCTCGGCCCCGTTATAGGTGACTTTTACGTCGTTGTTTTCCTCCTTGACGACAACGTTGTCGTCCGCCCTGCCGCTGTCGGAGGGGTCAATCTCAAGCCCCGTGTCGCCGGCGGCGGCGCTGCGGCCGAAGAAGCCCGCCAGCTTTATCACCGTGTCGATAGAGGCCACAAGCCTGTCGCCCACGAGAATGGCCGGGCAGTCGGGCCGAACGCGGCCGCTCTCGACGTTGCGGGTATACTCGGCGTACTCGTCGGCCCCGGCGTAAATCAAAACGTACTTCGATTCGTCATTGTTTGAAATTTTGGCGTAGCCCTCGGCGGCGAACCACAGGAACTTGAAGCCCGCCTTATCGCAGAGGGCGCGCAGCGGTATCATTCGCACGCCGTCCCTTTCGAGCGGCTGAACGTCGGGGAAAACTACCTCCTCGCCGCCCACCGACACCCTGTAGGGCTTGGCGGGGGCTATGGCGAGGGAATTGCCCTCGAGCCGCGTTTCGGCTCCGAAAAAGGCCGCCATTTCCGCAACGGCCTTAAGCGGGGCGTAAAGCCTGCCGCCGTTCAGCATAATGCGCCTTTCGGCCTTATAAACGCCGGTTTTGCCAAGCTTTACGGTTTCGTTATTCACGGTGAACACGGCCTCAAGGCCGCCCTTCGTCACCTTCGCAACGCCGGCCTTCGCGTCCCACGCGAAATCAAGGCCCATAGCCTTTGCCGCGAAGCGCACGGGTATCATGGCCGTTTCGCCCACCAGAGCGGGGGCGCAGGCCTCGTATTCAACGGCCTTGCCGTCAACCGTCACGCTGACGGCGGCGGGCGAGGTTATGATTATGCTCCTGTCCGCGTCCTCGGGCAGCACGTTGTACCCCACCATAACGGCGAGGCTCTTAACCGCGCTTTCGGGCAGCAGCATACGGTTGTTTTCCAGCACTGCGGCGGCGTCCATGAGTACGGTCGTCATTTCGCCGTTCACGGTGTATTCGGCCTCGGCGCTTCCAACGGTAAACACGGCCTCGAAGCCGTCGGCCGTAACGTAGGCCTTCTTTTGCTCGGGCTTCCATGTGAAAGTGCAGCCCATAGCCTCGGTCACAAAGCGGGCCGGGAGCATTACGTAGTTTCCGATAATCTTCGACTCCACGTCCTTAAACTCAACCGTTCTGCCGTCAACGCAGACGTTTTTGAAGTTTTCCGCCGCCGCGGGCAGGCCCAAAGAGGTCAGCGTCACCACGACGGCGAGTATCGCCGCGAGCTTTTTCATTGGCAATCAGTCCTTTCGCGCAAATATTTACCTTAATTATATCACCGTTTTTTACATTTGTCAATCCTCGTAGGGCCTTATTCTGTAGCTCACGCCCAGCTCCGCGCAGATAGCGCGGCAGCGTTCCTCCTGTTCGGGGGTTATGGTGGTCGAAACGGTGGTAAGCACAACGTTTTTCACGTATTTTTTCACCTCGCCCGCGAAGCGGAGCAGCGCGGGGAACGAGCTTTGGCCGAAGCGGCTGCGCGTCAGGCGGAGGTATTCGTCGGCGTCGGGGGTGTTGAGGCTGATTGATACGGTGTCCACCTTCCCTTCGTAGAGCGGGGCGGTGCTTTTGCCGTTTATCAAATCGCCGAGGCCGTTGGTGTTGACGCGCACCGGCAGCGCAAAGTGCGCCTTAACGTACTGCGCGACCTCGAGGAGCGTATCCAGCCGCTCGGTCGGCTCGCCGAAGCCGCAGAACACCAACTCGCCGAAGGCCGTCATGTCGAATTTGGCGAATTCGGCGATAACCTCGGCGGCTGAGGGCTCGCGCTCCAGCCACAGACTGCCGCTGCCGTCCATTTCGTCGCGTCCCTGCCGCAGGCAGAAGGTGCAGCGGCAGGGGCAGCGGTTGGTGAGATTTACGTATAGGTTGCCGTGATAAGGATAAAGTATCGTCATGTCTTTCATGAAAAACTCTCCTTTGCGTACTTATAATTTGAGTACTAAAAAGAGCAAAGCTTAGGCTTTGCTTGGCGAACGGAAATCGTTTTTTCGCGGAAAAAAGCAGCGGAGCGAGCCAAACGACGGCTTTTTTGCGAAGCATAAAAAGTCGTCGCAAGCGAGGCGACGCTTGCGACGACGTGGTGGAGGAGGGTGGATTCGAACCACCGAAGTCAGTGACAACAGATTTACAGTCTGCCCCCTTTGGCCGCTCGGGAACTCCTCCGTATGGAGCCGGTTATAGGACTCGAACCTACGACCTGCTGATTACAAATCAGCTGCTCTACCAATTGAGCTAAACCGGCAAATTGACATTCCGCTCGTCTTTGCCTTGAGCCGCTCGGCCCGTCCGCTACACCCGGAACGATAAATATATTAGCATAAAAAGCCCGCCTTGTCAAGACCTTTTTTTGATTTTTTTGAAAATAATGCCCCGCCCGAGAAAATACGCGCAGCCGCGAACGGTCTGCGCGTATTTTTTACGGTTTGCCAGACTTATCCAAGCAGGGCCTGAAGGTACTCTATCGCCTTTTCGTCGCAGTCATAGAACAAATCGTCCGCCGCCTTATGGCTGAACACCGTAACCGCGCCGTAGACGGAGGCGTGCTTGCCGGAAAGACCGAGCGCAAGAGAGCCGCGAAGATATTTCGCTCCGTCCTCCTCCGTGAGGTCGTCGGCGTCAACGAGTTGGGAATTTTCGCCGAACGTCACAAGAACCGTGCCGTCGCCGTTATCCATATATCTGCCGCCAAGGAGGGTTTCGAGTCCGTCAAGCGGTATCCATAGCTCGCCGAAGGCGTCGGTCATGAGGGCGGGGCCGTCAATGACCGCGCCGTCCTTATAGTATTTGCCGCCGCAGGCCGCGCTCGCGCCCCAAAGCCTGCGTTTGAGGTACGCGCCGTTATTTTCCGTAACTCCGCCGACATAGCGGCTGAGCTCGCAGCCCGCGAGCAGGAACGCGCCGTAGCCGAAGGGCTGGTCGCGCCAGTCGGGGGTGGCCTGTGTGGCGTTGGAGCCTATCTCTTGGCAGTACCCGACCTTGCCGCTTTCCTGAAGGGCAATCTCGCTGAGGTACTTCCAGCCGCGAAGCGCGGGCTCGAGATATTCGCGTTCGCTGAGCAGGCCGCTGTTAAGGCCCCAGAACAGGCCGTAGGTGAAGAACGCCGTGCCGCTGGTTTCGTAGCCCCAGCTGTTGCCGTTGCTGCCCTTGGGGTAATCGGCCAGCATGGACTGCGTCCAGAAGCCGCGCCCCTCGTCGTCCACGTGCTGGCAGTCGATTATGGCCTTGGCCATTTCAAGATAGAGATTTTCAAAATAATCCCTGTGCTCGTAGTCGGTGGGAACGTCGGAGAGTATCTTGGCGAGGCCGGCGAAAACCCAGCCGTTGCCGCGCGCCCAGAAATTCTTTGTTCCGTTTATCGCGCCGAGCGGGTATACGTATTTACCGTCGCGGTAGAACAGATTGGCGTAATTGTTCGGGTCGGATGGCCCCCCGCCTATCGTTTCTTCATGGCTATTTTTATAGCTTTCGGCGCCGGTGGTGTATTCCTCGCCCTCGTTAGGTATGCCGCAGTCGCCGTCATACATCAGCTCGGCGGCGAAGCGGTAATAAAGGTACATTTTTTCAAGGTATTCGTCGTTGCCGGTCAAAAGATACATCTTCGTCATTATCGGCGGAACCATGTAAAGCGCGTCGGCCCACCACCAGTAGTCGTCAACTGGCTCGGCAATGTACTGCTCATACTCGTCGTTCCAGACGTTTTTCGTCTTGGTTATCTGATAGCCCATAACATCCTCGGCGCGGGCGATTTTGCTTTCGTTCTTCTCGTCGTCCAGCATATATAGGTCGATGTAGGTTTGGAAGCAAATCTGCCAGTCGCCGAAAAGCACGTCGGTGGTGTCGTTTCTGTCGCGGGAGGGATAGCCCCACGTCCACTCATCCTGTGGCGTCCAGGTGTTCACGTTGCCCATCCAGTTGTTGCGGCTGCCCCAGTTGTTGGCGTATTCCCGGTATTGCTCACCGCCGAAGGTGAAGTAGGCCTCCATGTTGCCGGTTTCGTAGGCGGCCACGTCCCAGAAGGCGCGGCTGTCATACGAATTGTTGCTTTGATAATACCGGTTCGCGCGCTCGACGTTTTCGCGGACGTCGTCATACTCGGGGATAAGCTCCCTCACCTCGTCGCTTATGGTAGGCGCGGGCAGAGTCGAGGCAAGCAGAACGTCCGTAAGCGGGCGGACGCTGCCGCTCTCCCACAGGTAGGCGCGTATATCGTCGTCGTAGGTATAGCCTTCAAGCACATACGGCTCAAACTCGGCGCGGTTCTTCATATCCGCCGGGAGGCCGACGCGGCCGTTATACAGCACCTCGCTTGGCTTGCCGCCCTCGAAGCGCACCACTATCAGCCTTGCGCCGCCGGCCTCGGCGGCCGTGTTGGCCGCGACCGCGCCCACGGAAAGAACGTAGCTTTCGTCGCTTTCGTCCTCGCCGTAATCGAGCGAGGCTTCGGCCCTGCCGCTCACGCCGTCCGCCAGCTCGCCCTCGACCGTCACGTGGTAGACGGGCTCCTCGGCCTTGAAGGGCTCGAACTCATGACTGCCCTCGGAATCGGAATAGCCGACGGCCACGGGGTTCTTTATCTGCGGGTAGTATTCCATATACTCGCCGTCGCCGGAGTAAAGCCCGCCCTGCTTGATAACGGTTTTGGCCCTGTTCGCTATCGTTTCGCCGTCGGCGTTCCTGTAGTCGTGGTATATGACAGAAGCGTAGCCGCTTCGGCCGCCGTTCGGGCTGTAGTAAGGCTCATAGGCCTTGACGCGCTGCTCCACCCTTATGCCGTCGGCGCTGCCCTCAACGTCGTAGACGCCCGCGGCGGAAAAATCGGTTTCGTCAAAGGTCACGGGCAGCTCTAAGCTGCCGGAGCTTGCGAGGCTTTCGCTGTTCCAGCTCACCGTTACGGAGCTTGGCAGCACGACCGATTCATCGGTAAAGACGGTAATCTCGGGCAAAGGGCTTATCTCGAGCGGCTCGGGAACGGCGGCGACGGGTATTTCTATCGAGTCGTAGTCCTCGATAGCCTCGGTATAAAAGCTCTGCGTCGGAACATAGACGCTTCCGTCCTTGACAAAGGGCTTGCCGCCATAGCTGAACGGGCCGGCGTTCGACGCCGGGGTTATTTCGGTTCGGACGGCTTCGCCGCTGTCCGTCACATAGGAAACGTTCATTATCCTGCCGTTATCCGCAAGATGATAGTCTATTACCGCGGGGTGCGACCCCTCGCGGGAGCTGAAATAGGTGGCGCAGGTAGAGGCTTCGAGATAGAAATTATAGTAGTCGTCGCCGTCGGCGGCGTTTTGGTTGACAAAATCCGTTATGTCGAACTCCAGCCAGTCGTTGACGCTTTGCTGGTAGTAGTCTGGCGAAAAGCTCGTCGTTGCTATGGGCTCTTCGCTGCGGGTATTCATGTAAAGCTCGTACCAGTCCATATAGCGGAGCTGATTTTCGTCCCACAAATCGCCCTCTCTAGCCCCGTCGAAGGAATACAGGCTGTAATCGGTATCCACGCCGTTGTTTATTCTTTCCATATAAAGCCGCAGCTTCGCGCTCTCGACGTTCATGCCGACCTTCGGGAAGCGCAGCATAACGTACCTGTCATACTGAGCGTAGCCGTCGCCCGACGTGCTTGTAAGCATAAGCTGTTCATCGCCGCCGTGAGCCTCGCCCGCCATCTGTTCAACAACATAGGTATCGGCTTCGACGGCCACGCTTCCGTTGCCGCGGAACTCAAACCGCACCTCGGTTTTGACCTCCACGTCGGGGAAGTCCGCAAGGCGGCCTATGGCGGTGAAATCCTCGTTATTTTTAATTTTGTCCTCGGGGAGAGGCTCCCACAGCACGCCCGAGGTGAGCGTTTTGCCGTTGGAGGCGTAAGCCAGCGCGGCGGAGGGAAGCTCGGGCCGCATACCAAGGTCTACAATCAGCGTTTCGGCCACATCCGTGCCGGTTATGGAGTATACCCCAACGGTAGTTTCGACCTCATGGCCCCCGGCGGTCCCCCTAACCGTGTACGTGCCGGGCTCGCCCCAGCCGTTTTCCGGCACGTCGAGCCATTCCGCGTCGGCCCGCTCCGTGTCGCCGTTGTTGTATTTGAGCGTAACCGAGGACGGTAAATTCGGCTTGGTGTTTATGTAGGCCTCAACGCCGTCCACCGAATAGCCCTCGTAGGTTTTGACGATATAGACGGCCGTCACGGTGTTGTTCGCGGAGTCTACCGAGTCGATATAAAGCTTGGATTTATCGCGGTAAAGGCTGTATGTAACGCCGTCATGCTCCACGGTCGCGGGCGCGTCGTAGGTATAGGACGAGCCGTCGCTGACGCGGACGGTTTTGGTATCTATAACGGTTCCGTCATCAAGCTCGTGTCTTATCGTTACTTCGGTCAGGTTCTCGGGGCAGGTGGTGGCGTAAAGCTCGGCAATTTCGGCCTCGCTTATGGCGCGGTCGTAAATGCGTACCTCGTCCATAAGACCCTTGTAGTCGGGGTTATCCGCGTTCTGCCACATGGTGCGGCCAAGGTACATACCGTACTTGCCCGAAGAAAGGCCTATATCGCCCAGCGTGCGGGTAAACTTATCCCCGCTCGCGACGAGCCTGCCGTTCACGTATAAGTCGGCGGTGTTGTCTGCCTTGGTATAGGTCACGGTGAGCAGGCCCCAGCCGTCGGTGAGGCTTTTATCGGTCGCGGATATAAGGCTGTTCGGGTCGTCGGCGCTTTCCCTTATTTTTCTGTCTTGGAAGCGCAGCTCGCCGCTTTTCGCGTTGTAGCGCGCAAATATGCTGTCGTAATCCCCGACGCCGAAGTCGAAGAAGCGCTGCGGTTTGTCGGCGAAGTCATAGCCGCCGTCGGCGTTCACCCACATTGAAACCGTGTAGTCGCCCGTAATGCCCGCGAGGGCTGCGTCGGGTATTTTTATGGCCGCGCCGCTGCCGCGCCGGTTGCCGCCGGGGAAGCTCGCGACCTTGCCGCAGGCGGCGCTCTGAACCGTCAGCGCGGCGGAGGGGCCGCCCCCTCCGGGCCTTCCGCCCTGATTTTCCGCGCTCTGAACCGCGCCGTTAAAGCCGCTGCCGCTGTCGTCGGTTATTTCGGAGGGCCTGTCGCCGTCGTTATCAAAGGAATAGTAAAGCTTAAGCCCTTTGCTGAGATCGCTGTCGGGCGCGGTCACGGTGACGCTCGCGGCGGCGATTTTGCCGTAGCGCGTGCCGCCCGCCGTCAAGTCGCCCCTAACGGTGAAGCGGCCTATCTCGCCGAGCCGCTCGTCGGGAACGTCGTCCCAAACGACGGTGGCCGTTTCGGCCGAGCCGTCCTCCATGGTCACTTCAAGGGAGGCGGGCAGCTCGAGGCTTTCGCCCAGCTTCACGTCAACGCTTATATCCGCGCCCGAGGAGATGAGCTTCATATCGGGCTTGTGATAGGTGCTTTCGTAAAGCGCGGCGACGTCCTCGGCGGTGAGGGCGCGGCTGTATACGCGCACCTCGTCCATCCAGCCGCCAAAATCGGGGTTATTTTTCTTCGTATCAAAGTCTTCTTTCCACCACTGGGTGCGGCCGAAAAACAAGCCGTAGCTGTCGCTGCTCGCGCCCAAGGACGAGAGTGGCCAAAAGTCCTTGGTTTCCTCGGCGATGATTTCGCCGTTGACGTATATTGAGGCCGTTTTCGTATTCATATCAAACACGGCGGTCGCCATAGCCCAGCCGCCCTCGGCGGCGGGCGACGTTCCCGAGATATACGAAACGTCGTTTTCGCCATCGCTGGTTCCAACGAGGCGGCGGTCTTGTAAGCGGTAGGAGCCGACGGAGCCGTCGCCGTTGTAACGCAGAAATACGCTCTCCCTTTTGCCGCTGCCGAAGTCGAACAAACGCTGAAGAGAGTTGTGGTACTCGTAGCCCGTGTCGGCCTTGAACCACATGGAAACGGTGTAAGAGCCGGTGAGCTTGTTTTTCAGCTCCTGCGGCGCCTTTATCGCCGCGCCGTCAACATATTGCGTTATGGTGGCTCCCCACGGATATTCGATTTTCTCTTCGTTGCCGGGGAAGCGGGCGACCCCGCTCTGCACGCTGACGGCTTTCCTGTAGTCATGCTCCATAAAGCCGCCGATGTTGCCCGCGCTTACCAACGCCTCGCCGTTATAGCCGTTGCCGCTGCCGTCCGTCACGGACGAGGGCTCGCCGCGGTCGAAATCAAAGCTGTAATACAGCTCAAGGCCGCTGTCGATGTCGGCGGCGGCGGTTTCCCACGCGGGGGCCAGCGAAAGAACGAGCGAAAGGGCCAGTATAAGGGCCATAAGCTTTTTCGGTTTCATTATATGCTCCTCCCAAAACGGTATTTTACAAAAACAAACTGCGGTATTATAATAATACCACAGTTGTTTCTTTTTTTCAATATGATAAATGTGAAATTCTCGTTAAATATTACGCCTTGCGCTTGGCGGTCAGCTCCTCGACGTCTATCCGCCAAACGGCCGTCCGCGCGAGGCTCCGCTCTATCGCCGCGTCAAAGGCGGGCATATTTTCGGGCGTGAGCTTTTCGCAAAGCAGCCTCAGAGCGCGCGTCTTTTCGGCCTCGTCCGTCACCTCGCGGGCCGTGCCGAAGGCGGCGGCGGATTCGTAAAGCGTGGTGAACCTATCCCGCTGCGGCTGCTCGCTCGCCACGAAAAACACGTGAACGCGCGGGTCGCGGCGAAGCGCGTCGGTCTTTTTGCCCTCCATGGCGCAGTGGAAGTAAAGCGACGAGCCGTCGCGCACAAGGTTAAGCGCCACGGCGTAGGGCGCGCCGTCCGCGTCCGTCATGGCGGCCACGCCGTAGCTGCATTTGTCGATGAGCGCAAGCCCGTACTCGGCGGGCATTTCTCTGTCCGTTCTTCTCATGCCTTTTCTCCCCCGAAAATCGAATTGGCTATCTCCACGCTTGCAAGCGCGTCCTTTGCGTAATAGTCGGCCCCTATTTCCATAGCGTAGCTCTCGGTCAGCACAGCTCCGCCGACCATTATTTTACAGTCGAGGCCGCTTTCGCGCACGGCCGCGATGGTTTTTTCCATGCTGACGACGGTCGTCGTCATAAGCGCGCTCAGCCCCAAAAGCGGCGCGCCTGTTTCGCGCACGGCCGCGACGACGGCCTCAATATCCACGTCGCGCCCCAGATCGACCACGTTATAGCCGTAGTTGCGCAGCAGCAGGGCCACGATGTTTTTGCCGATGTCGTGTATGTCGCCCTTGACGGTCGCCAGCACTATCACGCCGCGGCTCTCGCCCCCGTCGGGCGCGGCCTCCTTCACGGCGTCGAAAGCCCGCTTCGCGCTGTCGGCCCCGCTCATCAGCTGGGGCAGAAACAGTCTGCCGCTCTCGAAGCCCTCGCCCACGGCGTTCAGCGCGGGTATCACGTGTTCGTTTATAAGCTCCATCGGCTCGACCGTCTTAAGCATATCCTTCGCGGCGGCGTAGGCCCGCTCCTTCTGCCCCGTTTCGATAAGGCGGCGCAGGCTCGGCCGTTCGTCAGCCGTCGGCGCGGGAGCGGCCTCGGCGGCGAGGGCAGCCTCGACATAGCGGGCGCAGCCGGGGTCAAGCCCGCGCAGCATATCGGCGGCCTCGGGCCCATAAGGAGTTTTCGGGGCAAGAGGGTTATATATGGCGCAGTCGAGCCCCGCGTCGAGAGCCATATCCAAAAAGGCGGCGTTTACGGCGGGGCGGCCCGGCAGCCCGAACGATATGTTCGACACGCCGAGAACCGTGCGCACGCCAAGCTTTTCCTTTATCATTTTCAACGCCGAGGCCGTCTTGAGCGCGGCCTCGCCGTCGGTCGCGACCGTCATCGTCAAAGCGTCGATGATTATGTCCTTCGGCTTTATGCCGTACCTCGCGGCGGTTTCGACTATGCGTTCGGCTATCGCGAGCCTCCCCTCGGGGCTGTCGGGTATGCCGCCCTCGTCCAGAGCGAGGCCCACCACAACGCCGCCGTACCTTTTAACCAGCGGGAACACCGCCTCCATAACCTCGGCCTTGCCGTTCACGGAATTGACGAGCGGCTTGCCGTTATATATGCGCATGGCGGCCTCGAGAACCTCGGGCGAGGAGCTGTCTATCTGTAAGGGCAGGTCGGTCACGGCCTGTATTTTCGGCACAAGCTCGCGCATGACGGCCCTTTCGTCCACATCGGGCGAGCCGACGTTCACGTCGAGAGCGTCGGCCCCGGCCCCCGCCTGAGCGACCGCCTCGCCGAGAACATAGTCGTAATCGCCCTGCCGCAGAGCCTCCTTGAAGCGCTTTTTGCCTGTGGGGTTTATCCTTTCGCCGATAATGAGCGGCCTTTCGCCGATATTCAGCGCGTGGGAATAGGACGAGCAGACCGTGAGGCCCTTGTCCGTCGGCGGCTCGTAGGGCAGGTCGCGGCAAGCCTCGGCCACAAGGCGGATATGCTCGGGCGTTGTGCCGCAGCACCCGCCCAAAAAGCCCGCGCCGAGCCGCGCAAGCTCGACGGCGGCGGCGGCAAACTCGGCGGGCGTAACGTCGTAAACGGTTTTGCCGTCCTCAACCGAGGGCAGCCCCGCGTTCGGCTGAAATATCAGCGGCGTCGAGGCCACGGCGGCGAGCCGCCTCGCCAGCGGCAGAATCTGCTTCGGCCCAAGGCCGCAGTTAATGCCTATCGCGTCCGCGCCCAGCCCCTCCAGCACGGCGGCCATGCACTCGGGGTCGGCCCCGGTGAGGGCCTTTCCGTTTTCGTCAAAGGTCATCGTGGCGAAAACAGGCAGGTCGCAGGCGGCCTTTGCCGCAAGCACGGCGGCCTTCGCCTCAAGGCAGTCGCTCATGGTTTCTATCAGCACAAGGTCGGCCCCGGCGGCAGCCCCGAGGCGCACCGTTTCGTAAAAAGCGTCGTAGGCGGTTTCAAAATCCATGTCGCCGAGCGGCTTAAGCAGCGCGCCCGTGGGGCCTACGTCCAACGCGACAAGGCCGCCCGCCGAGCGGGCGTTTTCCACGGCGGCGCGGATTATGTCCGCCAAAGGATAGGCGCTTTCGAGCTTTACCGGGTTCGCGCCGAAGGTGTTGGAGGTGATTATGTCGGCCCCGGCCTCGCGGTAGGCCCGATGAATGGAGCGGACGAGCTCCGGGTTTGTTATATTCAGCTCCTCGGGCGACGCTCCGGCGGCCATGCCGCCGCTTTGCAGCATGGTTCCCATACCCCCGTCGAAGATATATCGCTTGTTTTTTAACAGTACGCTCACTTTCAGCGCCTCCGCAGTATCACATTTGCATTTATTATACATTCCAAACCGATAAATGTCAAATAAAAGTATTGCTTTTTCAGCAAAAAAAGTATATAATTATTTTAATTTACATGACGGGACTGATTTGATGTATATTAAGGATATTTTTAACGCCAAAAAGACAAGCGTTTCCTTCGAGGTGTTCCCCCCGAAAAAGACCGAGCATTTCGAGGGCGTGCGCAAAGCCGTGGCCGAGCTTTCGGCTCTCCGCCCCGACTTCATCAGCGTGACATACGGCGCGGGCGGCGGCACCAGCGCGTACACGGCCGACATTTCGGCCGAGATACAAAACGAGCACGGCATTACCGCGCTCAGCCACCTCACCTGCGTGGCCTCCACCAAGGCCGAGATAGAGCGACTGACGGGCAACCTGCGCGAGAAGGGCATAAAAAACATACTCGCCATGCGCGGCGACATTCCCGAAGGCGACGCCGACTTTCCCAACCCCAAGCACTACAGGTACGCCTGCGAGCTGATAGCGGAGCTTAAGGAGCGCGGCGGCTTTTGCATAGGCGGGGCGTGCTACCCCGAGGGCCACGTGGAATGTCCCGACAGGGAAACCGACCTGAACAACCTCAAAAACAAAGTGGACTGCGGCTGCGACTTCCTTATATCACAGCTGTTTTTCGACAACGAAAGCTTTCTCTCCTTTTTGGAACGCTGCGCCGCCAAGGGCATAACCGTGCCGATTTTGGCGGGCATAATGCCCATACAGAACGCCGGGCAGATACGGCGTATGTGCGCGATGTCGGGCGCGACGCTGCCGCCAAAATTCACCCGCATGGTAGAACGGTATCAGGACGACCCGGCCTCGCTCACCAAGGCGGGCATAGCCTACGCCACCGACCAGATTGTCGACCTCATCGCCGCGGGCGTCGGCGGCATACATATATACACGATGAACAAGCCGTTTATCGCCGAAAGCGTGTTGAAAAACATCGCGGGGCTGATATAGCCCCGGCCGGGAGGATGAGCAAAAATGACAGTTAAAGCCTACTGCTCGGCCCTCAGCGGGCTGGACGGGAACCTTGTGACCATCGAGGCCGACCTCTCAAACGGCCTGCCCCGCCTCGACATCGTGGGCCTGCCCGACGCGGCGGTGCGCGAGTCCAAGGAGAGGGTTCGCGCGGCCATTCTGAACAGCGGCTTCAGCTTTCCGCCGCGCCGCTGTGTGCTGAACCTCGCCCCGGCCGACCTGAAAAAGGCCGGCACGCAGTACGACCTGCCCATCGCCGTGGCGCTGCTGCTCGGCACGGGCCAGCTTTCCGCCGACGCGGGGAGCTGTTTGATGATGGGCGAGCTTGGCCTTTCGGGCGAGCTTCGCGCCGTGAGCGGCGTGCTTTCGGGCGCGCTGTGCGCGAAGGAGAGCGGCTTTAAGAGCGTGATTGTCCCCGCCGAAAACGCGGGCGAGGCCGCGCTCGTCGAGGGGGTCGAGGTTTACGGCGCGCGTTCGCTGGCCGAGGCCGTCCTCCACCTTTCGGGAACAAAGCCCCTCGCGCCGACAGAGGCCGACCTCACCGCCCTTTTCGAGGAAAACTCGCATTTCAGCGTGGACTTCGACCAGGTACGCGGCCAGCTCGCCATGCGGCGCGGGCTTGAGGTCGCCGCGGCGGGCGGCCACAACGTGCTGATGATAGGCGGCCCCGGCAGCGGCAAGACCATGCTCGCCCAAAGGATACCCACCATTCTCCCCGACCTTTCCCTCGACGAGGCTTTGGAAATAACCCGCATATACAGCGTGGCCGGCGAGTTGGCGGAGGGCGGCGCGATTATCTCGCGGCGGCCCTTTCGCGCGCCGCACCACAGCGCAAGCTCCGTCAGCATAGTCGGCGGCGGAGCCAACGCCGGCCCCGGCGAGCTTTCGCTGGCGCACAACGGCGTGCTGTTCTTTGACGAGCTGCCCGAATACCAAAAATCCGTCACGGAGGCTCTGCGCCAGCCGTTAGAGGACAAAACCGTCACCGTATCGAGGGCGTCGGCCACCTATACCTACCCCTGCAACGTGATGTTCATCGCGGCCATGAACCCTTGCCGCTGCGGCTATTACGGCGACGGCAGCGGCCGCTGCCGCTGCACCGAGCAGGACGTGCGCCGCTACCTCGGCAGGGTAAGCGGTCCTCTGCTCGACAGGATAGACATTCAGCTCGAAGCCCCCACCCTCAAATTCAGCGACCTGACGGCCGAAAAGGGCGAAAGCTCCGCCGCGATAAAAAAGCGCGTAAATGCCGCGCGGGAGCTTCAGCGGGCCCGCTTCGCGGGCGAGGGCATAAGCTGTAACGCACAGATGAGCTCCGCCCAGATAGAGCGGTTCTGCGTTCTCGGGCCGAAGGAAAAGGCCCTGATGAGCAGCGTGTTCGAGGTCATGGGCCTTTCGGCGCGGGCCTATTCGCGCATACTGAAGGTGGCCCGCACCATAGCCGACCTCGACGGGCGCGAGCGCATAGGCGAAACCGACATATCCGAGGCGGTCAGCTATCGCGGCCTCGACCGCAAGTACTGGAGCTGACGCCATGCCGCTGTTCATTACCGAAATAGCCCTGCCCGAAGGCGGCGACGGCTATCCCTTCAATATTCCCGCCCTGAGCAAGTTCGGGCGGCTGCGGCTCGCCAAGCCGGTCACGTTTTTCATCGGCGAAAACGGCAGCGGCAAGTCCACCCTGCTCGAGGCCGTGGCCGTCGCGGCGGGCTTCAATCCCGAGGGCGGCTCGCAAAACATGAGCTTCAGCACCTTCGACAGCCACAGCGAGCTTTGCTCGCGCATAAAAATAACGCGGGGCTTAGGCCGGCCTCGCGACGGGTTTTTCCTTCGGTCGGAAAGCTTTTACAACGTGGCGAGCCACATCGAAGAACTGGACTCTGTTCCCGCTTCCGCGCCGCCCGTAAAGACCGCCTACGGCGGAAGCCTGCACGAGCGTTCCCACGGGGAGGCGTTTTCAGCCCTGTTTTTTAATCGGCTGCGCGGGCGGGGGCTTTACCTTTTGGATGAGCCCGAGGACGCCCTTTCGCCGGAAAGCCAGCTCGCGGCGCTGAGCCGCCTAAGGGAGCTTGCGGCGGACGGCTCGCAGTTCATAATCGCCACCCACTCGCCCATTCTCGCGGCCTACCCCGGCGCGGAGCTGCTTTTGTTTTCCGAGCGCGGCGTTTCGCCCGTGAAATACGAGGAAACCGACCTCTACCGTGTGTATAAGTACTTTCTCGGCAACCGCGCGGCAGTCCTCGCCGAGCTGGGGTTCTAAAAAATCGGGGCGCAAAAAAATACGCACTGTAGCTTGGAGGCACGGGGGCCGGCCGAAAAAATCGCGCAGAACGGACGAAAATCAAGCTCGCGCAGGAGGCTTTAGCCGACGAGCAAGCACTCCCGACGGCGTACATAGGTACGCCGAGGGTGATTTTCGTTCGTAGTTCAAGGGCATAGAATAACGAAAATCCGCTCGTAACGAGCGGATTTTCTACGTCAATTCATTGGTTTTTGTAGCCGTATAATACTCGAAGCAGACTTATATCAATACATTCAGCCCTTGAACGGTCTGCGCCATTTTTTTACGGCCCCCTCCCCTTTTTATTCTTCAGCCGTTCGCACCTGCACCTGCCGCCACTTTTCGCCGGTACGCACCCACGCGCTGCCGTCGCCCTCGACGGAATAGGCCTCGTCGTATACAAAGGCCGTGGCGTCCATGCCGCTCTTGTCGATGAAGCCCCACTTGCCGCCGCGCTTGACGGCGGCGAAGCCGTAATCATAGCTTTCGGCGTCCTCGAACGGGCCGTAAAGCCTGTCGCCGCCGCCGTCGAGGAAGTACCACTCGCCCTCGAGCTCTACGGGCAGCATTCCGAAGGAGCGGAATTTCATGCTGTCGTATACGGCGGGCAGCACGAGGTCGCCGTTTTCGTTAATCGCGCCGTACTTGCCGTCCGTCTTAACGGCAGCAAGCTGCTCGCTGAACATCTCGGCGTTCTCGTATACCGGCTCGATATCCCAGTCGAAATCGCCGGGCGCGGCCTTATCGAGCAGCACGTAGCCCCACTTTTCGCCGTCCTCGGTAGCGGGCGCGAGATACAGGTTTTCGGCCACGACATAACTGTCGCGGGCGTCGGCGAAGGCGTAATCCGTCAGCGCGGTCTTTTTGCCGTCGTCGTCCAGATACACAAAGCGCGCCCTGCCCTCGGCGTTCCTTTCCGGGTAGGGAAAGCCCTCGGCCCCTCGGTTGGCCTCGAAATAGGTTGTTCTGTAGATTATGCCGCTCTTGCTCTCGGCGGCCTCCTTAAGCGCGGCAAATTCGTCCGTCATGCCGTTTTTGCCGCACGCGCACAGCGTCAGCGCGGCTATAAGAAAGAAAATTATCCTTTTTCTCATACAAAAAATACCTCCGTCGGACTTTATTTATTATACATTTTACACTAATCCGCCGAAAATTTCAATATAAATCTTGAAATTTTCCCCCGACGGGTGTATAATTGGTTTCACGGCAAAAAAAAATGCTTGATTTGGAGGGCGGCTCATGGACGAAATCCGCGAAAAATACGAGTACTACAAAACCCTTGTGACAAATCGGCGCGAGGAATTCGCCTCGCTGATGGACTTTGTCGAGAACAAGACCGCCTACCTCACGGCCCCGGCCAGCACGCGCTACCACCTCAACCGCGAAGGCGGGCTGCTTGAGCACAGCGTGAACGTGTGCGAAGCGCTGCTGCGCCTGCGCGAGGCTTTGGCCCCTGAAATAAGCGTTGAAAGCTGCGTGGTGACGGCGCTGCTCCACGACCTTGGCAAGGCGGGCGTGCCGGGAAAGCCCATGTACCTGCCGAACACGCCCACCCAAAAGCAGAAGGAATACGGCATAGCCGCGCCCTACCGCATGAGCGACAGGCTCACATATCTGAGCGTGCCGGTGCGCAGCCTTTACCTTATCGGCCCGCGCTTCCCCCTGACGGAGGACGAGGCGCAGGCCATAGTTTACCACGACGGTCAGTACGTGGACGACAACAGCTCCGTGGCGGCGAAGGAGCGGCCGCTGCTTTTGCTTTTGCACTACGCCGACAACTGGAGCTGCTTTGTGACGGAAAAAACTGAAAAAAAGAAGAAATGACAGGAAAGAGGAATACCCATGAGAGAGCCCAAGGACATAAGAAATATAGCCATAATCGCCCACGTTGACCACGGCAAGACCACCCTTGTGGACGCGATGCTCCGCCAGAGCGGCGTTTTCCGCGAAAACGAGCAGGTGGAGGAAAGAGTTATGGACTCGAACGACCTCGAGCGCGAGCGCGGAATAACCATACTTGCCAAAAACACCAGCTTGGTTTACGGCGGCGTGAAGATAAACATAATCGACACCCCCGGTCACGCCGACTTTGGCGGCGAGGTGGAGCGCGGCCTTAAAATGGCCGACGGCGTGCTTCTGCTTGTGGATGCCTTCGAGGGCTGTATGCCCCAGACCCGCTTTGTGCTGAAAAAGGCGCTGGCGCTGAACCTCTGCCCCATAATGGTGATAAACAAGGTAGACCGTCCCGGCGCGAGGCCCTACGAGGTGACGGACGAGCTTCTGGAGCTGTTCATCGACCTCGGCGCGACCGACGAGCAGCTCGACGCGCCCATCGTCTACGTCAGCGGGCGCGACGGCTGGGCGAGCCTTTCGCCCGACAATCACCCCGACAACCTAAAGGTGCTGTTCGACCTCATCGTCGATACCATACCCGCCCCCAAAAACACGATGGACGGCGAGTTTCGTATGCTGGTGTCGAACATCGACTATGACTCCTTCACCGGCCGCATAGCAGTGGGCCGCATCGACCGTGGCGTTGTCAAAACCAATATGCCGATAACGATATGCCGCGAGGGCATGACGCCCTACAATTCCCGCGTCAGCAAGCTGCACTGCTTCACCGACCTCAGCCGCGAAACCATAACTGAGGCCGGGGCCGGCGAAATAGTCGCGATAAGCGGCGTGGACAAAATAAACATCGGCGACACGATCTGCTCCCCCGCCTGCGTAGAGCCGCTGCCCTTTACCCCGGTGGACGAGCCGGTGCTTTCGATGACCTTCTGCGTGAACGACAGCCCCTTCGCCGGCAAGGACGGCGAGTACGTCACCAGCCGCCACCTGCGCGACCGCCTCATGCGCGAGCTTGAAAGCAACATCGCCCTCAAGGTAGCCGAAACCGACTCGCCCGACCGCTTTGTCGTTTCGGGCCGAGGCGAGCTTCACCTGAGCGTACTCATCGAAAATATGCGCCGTCAGGGCTATGAGTTCGCGGTGGGCAAGCCCCGCACAATTAACAAGACGATTGACGGCGTGCTCTGCGAACCGGTGGAGCTTTTGACCGTGGACGTGCCGGACGAATTTACCGGCGTGGTTATGGAGGGCATAGGCAGCCGCAAGGGTACGCTCGTAAACATGGCCCCCGGCTCCGTCGGCTATACCAAGCTGGAGTTCAGGATACCCGCCCGGGGGCTCATCGGCTACCGCGGGGAGCTGCTCACGGCTACCAAGGGCACCGGCGTGATAAACCACGTTTTCGACAGCTATGAGCCTTATATCGAGGGCGACTTCAACACCCGCAGCCGAGGCAGCCTTATCGCTCACGAGGACGGCGAGGCCGTGGCCTACGGCCTGTTCAACGCGCAGGACAGGGGCGATATGTTCATCGGCCCCGGCGAAAAGGTATACGAGGGCATGGTCGTGGGCGAGTGCAGCCGCTCGGAGGACATAGTGGTGAACGTGTGCAAGCGCAAGCAGGCCACGAATATGCGAGCCGCCGGCAGCGACGACAATATCCGCCTCACCCCTCCCCGCAATATGAGCCTCGAGGAATGTCTTGAATTTATCGGCGACGACGAGCTGCTGGAGGTCACTCCCCACGCTCTGCGCCTCAGAAAGGCCATTTTGAATACCGACCTCCGCGCGAAGGCCGCCAACCGCGCAAAAAAGGGAATGAAATAAATCGCCACGCCTGTTTTTCCCCGACGGCGACGCAATCAAAAGGGGCCGTTAAAAAAACTCGCTGTGTAGCGTGGACGCACGGGGACCGGCCGAAAAAATCGTGCAGAATGGACGAAAATCAGCTCGCACAGGAGGCTTTAGCCGACGAGCAAGCACTCCCGACGGCGTACATAGGTACGCCGAGGGTGATTTTCGTTCATAGTTCAAGGGCTTAAAAAATAAGAAAACCCGCTCTTACGAGCGGGTTTTCTACATTAATTCATCAATTTATAATTTTAGCTTAACATTACTTACACCAAACTTATACCAAGCCATTCAACCCTTGAACGGTCTGCGCGTATTTTTTAACGGCCCGTTTTTCGCGGTCTTTTCGATTTCTACGGCTGAAGCCTGCCGATAAGCCCCAAAATCATAATGATGTCGGCGTCGTTTAGATTTTTCAGCCCCTCCACCGCCTTGTGAATAAGCCCGGGGTATTCGAGTCCGTCGTCGAAAAACTCCTTCGGCGACACGCCGAAATACTTGCAAATCTCAAAAAGCTCCTTTAGCGGCGGCAGCGACTTGCCGGACGAAATATTGTAAACATATCCCCTGCTGTGTCCCAAATCGTAGCTCATTTGATATTCCGAAACGCCCTTTTTCAGCCTGAGCTGAGTTATTCTGTTGCGAACATATTCTTCGTACATACTTTCCACCCCTTTTTTACCATTGTAAGCTTTACGCGGAAGAAAATAGTAGAGGAAAATATGTTATATTGTATTGATTAGCATAATATTATATGTTATAATCAAATATATACTTACAAAAAAGGGTTATTTTACGCTTTTAACTTCTCAAAGGCGCAAAAATCAAAAAATGTTATTGGGGGCGCAGAAAATGCTTATCTTCAAGGATGGCAAATTTCATGCCGGAGGAGCCGTTTTTTCAGTGCCTAACGGCTTTTACATAAAAACCTCCCCACAGGAATGGCGCGAAAACGGCCTCGAAATAAGGCCGCCCGACGAAAGCTACGTACTGTCGATGTACGCGACGGAGAGCGGCCTTGGCGTATATCGCGAAACGGAGTTGGATTTTTCCGGACTTTTACACGGCGAAACAGCGGAAATTCTGCCAATCACAGTAAACGGCCTTTCGGGCTGCCAATGCTGCGGAACGGATGGAATAGCCCAGCTTTACGAGGTACGCCTTGAGCTGCCGACCGGGCTACAGTTTGTTTTTGCCGCTCTGCGTAGGGGCGGGCCGGGCAAGATATACAATATTCCCGAAATAAAATGGACTCTCGGGCAGGTCATGCCGGAAAGATAGCCTTTCGCGCCGAAAGACCTCACAGGCTTTTTCGCAAATGCTCTATCGCGCTTTTTTCGATACGGCTGACTTGGGCTTGGCTTATGCCAATTTCGCCGGCGACCTCGGTTTGGGTTTTACCCTTAAAGAACCGCAGGTTTACCACGCCTTTTTCCTTTTCGGGCAGCTTGCCGAGCGCCTCGCGCAGGGAGATTTGCTCTATCCATGTTTCGTCGAGGTTTTTTTCGTCGCGCACCTGATCCATGACGAACACGGTGTCGCCGCCGTCATGGTAAACCGGCTCGAACAGGGATATCGGCTCCTGAACGGCGTCGAGCGCCATAACGACGTCCTCCCTCGGGAGCTCGAGCGCGGCGGCTATTTCGTCGATATTCGGCTCGCGCTGGTTTTCGTTCATCATTTTTTCCTTGACGCAAAGCGCCTTATAGGCCGTATCGCGCAGGGAACGGCTGACGCGGACGGCGTTGTTGTCGCGCAGGTAGCGGCGTATCTCGCCGATTATCATTGGCACGGCGTATGTCGAAAACTGCACGTTTTGGCTGAGGTCGAAGTTGTCGATGGCCTTGATGAGCCCTATGCAGCCCACCTGAAACAGGTCGTCCACATACTCGCCGCGGTTGTTGAAGCGGCCGATTATGCTCAACACCAGCCGCAGATTTCCCTTTATGAATTTGTCGCGAGCGGCGGCGCTGCCGGCCTTTATCTCAAGAAAAAGCTCGCGCTTTTCGTCGGCGGTAAGCG
>CANRER010000004.1 GCA_947629615.1 uncultured Clostridia bacterium
ATCGGGCACGGTAACCGTGAAGCCCACGGTAACGCCCTTGCCCGCCGGTATCCTGCCGACGTTCCACGTTATCTCGCCGCCGTCAAGCCTTCCGCCGTCGCTTATGCTGCCCTCGACAAGCGTCAGGCCAGAGGGTATCTTATCCTTTATTACCGCGTCCTCTATATCGGCTTCGCCGGTATTGAACGCCGTTACGCGGTAGGTTATCTCGTCCCCCGCCTTTACCTCTACCCTTTCCGCCGTGTCGGGCGCGCCGTTCACGCTCTGCGTCTTCGCTATCTCGAGGTCAGGCTGCTTCGGCTGAGGCTCCTCTATCTCCACCTCGTTGGAGGGGGTTTCGGGCTTAGGCTCGTCGGGGTCGTCGGGATTATCGGGATTGTTGTCGTAGCTCACATAGCCGATATTTTTCCAGCTTCCCTCCTCGTCGGGCGTCCTGACGGTAAAGCGCACCGTTTTTTCGCCGCCCTCCGGGATATTGCCCACGGCCCAAGTGATAACGCCGTCGGCCTCCACGCCGCCGTCAAGAGCCTGAACAAAGGTCAGCCCCGCGGGTACGGCGTCGCGCACCACTACGTTTTCCGCCGCCGCGCTGCCGATGTTGCGCACGGTCAGCGCGTATGTTACTATGTCGCCTCCGTTGACGTTCAGCTTTTCCTTTGTGGGGCCGACCTCGCCTACGGCTTGGGTCTTTTCCACGGTTATTTCGGGCTGACCGTCATACGGTGGCTCGACAGAGCCCTCATAAGTGTTGACGAACTCGATATAAGCGTCGGCGGGTTCGGCGGAGGCGATAAGCTCATAGGTCTTGCTTTCGCCGTTTTCGCTCACAAGCCGCTTTGTCACGGTAACGGTTACGGTCACGGGCTCGGCGTAGGTCATGCCGCTCTCACTGCCGACGGTTTCGGCAACCGTAAGGGTGTATATGCCCTCCTTGCTGAATTGTACCGCGCCGAACGAGGCCTTATGGCCCTCGGTATCATTGGCGACGGTGAGCTTGAGGCTTTCGGGCAGGGTCATGCCCTCGCCCTCGCCGCCGAGAGTAAACTCGAAGCTGTCGTCGTTCATCCATTCGCGGCCAAGAAGGGTTTTGAGCACGCCAAGCCCGAGCTCCGCCGGCTTGACGATCTCTATCTCGTCGGACGGCGGCGGGGTGTCGGGGCCGTGCACCGTTGCAATATTGCCCCAGCTTCCGCCGTTTTCCGTCTTGGGTACGATTACCTTAAAGGTAACGCTCTTGCTGCCGCCGGCCTCAATCACGGGTATCGTCCAAGTGATAACGCCGTTTTCAAGCACGCCGCCGTCGCTTATGCTGCCGTCCGCGACGGCAAGGCCCTCGGGCAAAGCGTCGGTTATGATTACGTTTTCGGCGGGAGCGTCGCCGGTATTTTGCACGGTGACGCGGTACGTTACCTCGGCGCCCTCCTCCGCCGTCAAAGGCTCGGAGGTGAAGGTCGTTCCGTCGAGGGAGTGCTCCTTCACGGGCTTTGTCAGGTGCGGCTTGCGGTCGTCTATCCAAGTATTCACAATTTTAGCCGCGCTGCCTTCGGGGTAATGAACGTCGGCGGTCAGGCTGTCGCCGACGCGGGTCACGGTGACAACAACCGCGACAGGCTCGGCGGCGTAGGTAAGGTCGGCGACAGAGCCGCTCTCCTCGCTTATCAGGAAGCGGTACACGCCTTCGGCCTTGAACTTCACGGCGGCAAAGTCCGCCCTGTAGCCCTCGGTATCTTTATCCACGGTCGCCTCCGCGTCAAGCGGCATAATTATATCCATCTGCTTGACGGCCTCCGCCGTGGGCGCGTCGTTTACGTCGGGCAAAAGGACGAAGCTGAAGCTGTCGCCGTTTTTCCACTCACGGCCCTCGATGGACTTTTCCACGCTGAGAACCGCGTCAGCGGGCTTGACTATCTCTATTTCATCGGTGGGCGTGCCGTCCGTATAGGCTATGTTCCTCCAGCGGCCGCCGTTTTCAAGCGCGGGTACGGTAACGCTGAACTCCACGGTCACCTCACCGCCGGGGGCAAGGCCGGGCAGCGTCCATGTGATAACGCCGTTTTCGTATACGCCGCCGTCGCTTATGCTGCCCTCTACGAGCTCAAGGCCGACCGGCACGGTATCGGTGACGGTAAATTCGCCGCTTGCTCCGTCGCCGTAATTCTTCACGGTCACGGAGTAGGTCACGACGTCGCCGCCCTCCACTATCATTTCCCTGTCCGTAGGCACGGCCATATTCTCGGTTCGCTGCTTCTTCACGGACCTGAGGTCGGGGTGCGTTTTGGGCGTGTCGTTCTTTTCCCAAATCTCGACCTCGTTGGAGGGCTTTTCCTCGTCCGGCCCGTCGGGGTTGTTACTGTATTTGACAGAGCCAAGGTTCAGCCACTCGGTCGTTTCCTCGACATACGGCACGCGCACGCGGAAGGTGACTTCCTTGCCGGCGTTGGGTTCTATCCTGCCGAGATTCCATGTTATGAGGTTGTTTTCGTCCACGTAGCCGTCGTTTCCGATATCGACAAGCGTAAGCCCCTTCGGCACTGTATCGGTGACGACAACATCCATAGCCGCCGCCGTGCCGATATTCGTTACCGTCAGATAATAGGTAACGATGTCGTCCGCCTCTGTTTCAAATCTGTTGGACGTCCTTCTTACGTCGGTCTTGGACTGCTCCTTATGGATAACGAGGTTCGGGATAAATTCCTCCTCCTCAACCTTGTTGGACTCCTCCGGCGGATCCTCGGGCTTTTCCGACGGATCCTTCATGCTCGCGACGTTAGTCCACTCGGTATATTCGCTGACTGCGGGCACGGTTACGCTGAAGCTAAGCTCAACGCTCTCGCCGACGGGTATTTCGGGAATGAGCCAGCTTATAAGGCCGTCCGCGTCCACGCTGCCGTCGTGGCTGACGCTGCTTTCGATAAGCTCTAGCCCCTTGGGGACGGTATCCCACACGGGTACGTCTACGGCGGCCGCGCTGCCGTTGTTCGTTACCTTTATATAATAGGTAACTGTCTGCCCGGCCTCGACGGTCAGCCTTTCCTTGGTCTGCTCGCCGCCGTCCGCGCTGTGCAGCTTTTCTATGGCGAGATCCGGCCCCGCGTATACGTTGTCGAACACGGCGGCCTCGCCGGAGCTGTACGCAACGCCGGTCACGGTGAGTATGCTGTCAATGTCCTCGACCGTAACTGTGAGGACGACCTCGTCGCCGCTGTAGGTATAGAATCCGTTATCGCCGACGAGCTCGCGAACGGTGAAGGAATATTCACCGGCCTTGGTGAAGGTAATGTCGTCAAAGACGGCTCGGCCCGCGCCGCTCACAGAGGCGGTCGCGTTCTCGGGCATGATAACGCCGTCCTGCTCCGCTCCTTCAAGCTCGAAGGTAAAGACGGAATCGTACTTCGGCGTATCGCCGGATATGGTCTTTTCCGCCACGGGAGCATAGCCGACCGCGGTGGTATCGTACTTGTTTTCAAACTCGACGGGCAGGGTGAAGTCAAGCTCTCTTGCCTCGTCCTCGCCGTACTCGTTCACGAGGCCCTTGCCGTCGCTTATAACAACCTTGTCGATATGCAGCATGGCCTCTATGTCAACCACGCTGACGGTCATGGTCCATACCGTGGTGTCGTAGGTATAGCCTGCCGGCGCGGAGCTTGTGTCCTCCGCGATTTTGAAGGCGTATACCCCGGCCTTATCGAACCTTATGCCCGACAAATTCACCTCGCCGCCGCCGGTCAGCTCGGCCGAGGGTTCGCCGTCGAGCGTCGCGCCGTCGGGATTGGCCTCGTCGGGAGTTAGGGTGAAGGTGAAGGTTTGATCCTCGCCCTCGGGTACGTCGCCGATAACGGTCTTATGCACGGCGGGAACAATATACTGCTCGCCGGGGTTTTCCACTTGATACCCGTTCTCGAACACGGCGCTTTCGCCGCCCTCGTACTCCACGCTCTCGACGCTGAGCGAATACTCGCCGGTTTCGTCGTTTTTATTCATCGCCACATTCACGGTAACGGTTTTCGGCTCAGCGTTGGTGTAGCCCGGGTACTCGTCGCTGATTTCGTTTATCGTGAAGGTATACGCGCCCTCTTCAAGGAAGGTCACGGCGTCGAACAGGCAGGAGCCCCCGCCCGTAACCGAAGCGGTAACGTTTTCGGGCATAACCACCGCGTCAGCGTTGCCGTCGGTCAGCTCAATACCGAAAACAAAGTCCTTATCCGTGGGGCGGTCATGGCTTTCCGCCGCGAAGGTCTTATCAACCCGAGGCTGCCATTCGGTGGAGAATATCCTTCTGTTATCCACGGCGGCCTCGGAGGCGACGCCATCGGATATTGTGCCGCTCTCGCCGACGTAGGTTTCAACGTAGCCGGGGAAATGCTCCTCGGTCACGGTATACTCCGCGCCCTCGGGAAGCTTATCTATGGTTATGCTTTCGCCGCCCTTAAGGGTGAGCGTCGCGCCGCTCGTCACGGTTCCCTCTCTGCTTCCGCCGTAGGGGTATTCGCCCTCAAGGGGCTTGCCGTCAAGGGTAAATTCCACCGTGAAGGTGAAATCGCGCTCCCTGTCGGCCTCCGTAACCGCCGCGCCGCTCAGCGTTTTGCCTATGGTAAGGCTGCCGAAGCGATAGCGGTTGGTAAATTCGGGCACGAGGGCCGTTTTGCCGGAGGCGCTCACGTATTGGCCCATAGGCGCTTCAAGCCTGCCGTCGCCGTCGAAGTCCGCCACAAACACGGTGAGCGTCCATTCCTCAAGGTCATAGTCGTAAGCGTCCTTGCCGGAAACCTCGCGGACGGTGAAGCTGTAATTGCCCATTTTTGTAAACTCAATGGGATCGAAGGTCACCTTGCCGGGGCCTGTTATTACGGCGTGCGGCGGCAGGATAACGGCGTCGCCGTAATCCTTTGCGGGTACAAGCTCAAACTCAAAGGCCGCGTCCACGGTGGGCTCGCCCTCGACCGTCTTTTGAAGCTCGGGCGCGAACAGAGCGGAATCCGCCTTATATACGTTGGTGAAGGCGGCTATGTCGCCCTCCTCGCCGTTCTTGGTATACACGCCCGACGCAGAAAGATCTCCGTCGCTGTCGCTGACGGTCACGGTTAAAATCCACTCGGAGGCGTCGTATTTGTATCTGGTGTTTTCGCCCGCGATTTCGCGGATGCGGAACTCGTACGTACCGGCCCTGTCAAAGACAATGCTGCCGAAGCTTGCCTTGCCGTTGCCGTTTACGGTAACGGCGTCCTCAGCGGGCATGGTAACGCCGCTGTAATCCTTGCCCTCTATTTCCTCCAGAACAAAGCCGAAGTCCTCGTTCGGGGCGCCGCTGCCCGTGATACGCTTGCTGACGGCGGGCGCGAAGAACGCCTTGCCGGGGGCGTACCTGTTCGTGAACGCCGCCTCGGTCGAGCTTTCCTCTCCCTTGTCGGAGACATAGGCTACGGAGTCGAGCTCCAGCCTGCCGCCTCTGTTGACTATTTTCACGGTGGCGATCCATGTTGTTTTGTCGTATGTATAGCCCGCGTAGCCGCCGGGGATTTCGCTTATCTTAAAGACATACGTGCCGGCCTTTGTGAAGCTAAGACCGCCGAAGCTTTTCTCCTGCCCGGCCTTTAGGGTGAGCGTCGGGTTGCCGCTCGGGAAGTCAACGCCGTCCTTGGGATTGGCGCTGTCGAGCGTCAGCAGGAAGCTGAACTCCCTGTCGTCAAGCTGCGGGTCGTCGCCCTCGACCGTCTTTTTGACCTTCGGCCCGAAGCCGGCGGAGGCGGCGGTATATTTATTGGTAAATTCCGCAGTGTCGTAACGCTCGCCCCTGCCGTCGCGCTGATAGTCGGCGGCGGCGCTGAGCTTGCCGTTGTTGTTCGTGACGTTTACCGTCAAAATCCAACTGCTCGAATCATAGCTCCAGCCGGAAAGAGCGTCGTTCGTTTCGGTTATCTTAAACCTATACGTTCCGGCCTTGGTGAATTGGATTTGACCGAACTCGGCCGCGGCGACGGTATTCTCGTCGGCCTTCGCCGTCACCTTGGCGGAAAGTCCGTCCGCATCGGGCATTACAAGGCCGCTGTCGTCGCCCTCGAGCTTTTCGAGCGTGAAGGCGAAATCCGCGTCGGAGCTGCGCAGGTCGCCGGTTACGGTTTTGGTCACGGCGGGGGTGTAGAACGCGTCGTTGGTTTCAAATTTATTGGTAAACTCAACCGCAGGCTCCACGCCGTCGCCGAAGGCATAGTCGTCACGGTTGCGGGCGTATTTTACGCTGCTTTCGTCTATCTCGAGCCTGCCGTCGTTATCCACAACGTCAAGGGTGACGGTCCAGCGGGCGTTATCGTAGGTCCAGCCCTCGGGAACATCCGCCGTATCCTCGGTAATCTCGAAGGTATACGTACCCTCGCGGGTGAAGGTTATAGCCGGGAAGCGCGCCCCGGTCTTTGCGCCGGAGGTATAAATCGTAATCTCGTTAAGCTCCGGCATTATCGCGCCGGGGTAGTTGGAAAGGCCGCGGAGATAGAACTTGAACTCTCCCTTGCCGCCGCCCTCGACCGTCTTGCGCACGGGTATCTCGAACTTGACGGGACTCGGCGCGTAATCGTTTGTGTAGCGGGCGAAGAAGGTCAGCTTATCCTCGTCTTCCTTCTGCGAGCGGGTGTCGATGGTGTCCTCGGCGATACCGCGCGTGCTCTCCTCGCCGCGCTTAAACGGCGCGACGCAGGTAAAGCCGTGGCTGTCCTTAACGCCGTTATCGTACTCGAAGCGAGGCTCGCCGGGAGCGGGTTCCTCGTTCACCTTCGTAACCACGCCGAGCTCCTCCACGCGGTAGTTTGTGCCGTCGGGCAGGTCGATAAAGCGGATATACTGCCCGTGCTTCAAGGTGAATTGCAGCTTGCCGTCCGCGTCGGGCACGGCGTAGTTGATTACTGTTTCGTCGGCGGTTTCGCCCTTGTTCACGAAATCTCCGTCCTTAGGCGCGGGGAGCTGAAGGCTCATAAGCGCCACGCCCTCGTCGCCGTTGACCGTGCTTACGCCGTAAACGTAGCCGATACCCTTGTAAACGGGTTGACCGTCGCCGTCCACGGCGGGTTCGCCCTTATCGTCGGTTTCAACCGCGCCGCGATAGGGCAGCCTGTTGACGTTGCTGAAGGAAACCTCGTACAGGAACTGAGCGTTGCGCACGCGCTCCTTGGTTTCCTCGCGCTCTATGCGGTCGAAGCCGGTAACTACCTTATTTATTTCAAGGTCGCCGGGCTCATAAGCGCCGATGGTATTGGCAAAGGAAGCGATGACCGCAAGAGGAGCGGTCGTGCTGCCGCCGTCGGGTATAATACCGCCGTTGTGGCTGGCAACGGTGCTGTAGCCGTCATGATTGGCCTCGTCCTCGGTCACAGCATACGTGGAATAAGGCGGCAGCTTTTGAATTTCAACGCTCTGGCCGTCCTTCAGTGTAATTGCGTTTTTCTCGCTGACGTATGTGGGCAGATCGCCAGGCTTTTCCGGGTCTTTCTTTTCAAAGGTTATCTTGCCTGTGCCCTCGTCGCCTTCTAATTGTTTATGCTCTCGGTCATATTTTATATAATCGAAAGAAAGGGGCTCTATATTAAAGTATTTCTCATTCGCCGTCGCGTCGCGAGGCGTAAGGGTAACGGTGAAGTGCCAATCTTTGTCATGATCGGCGGACTCGCCGTAAACGTGCTTCTCTATCCGCAGATTGCCGGGGGCCATGCGGTGGTTCTCGAAGTCCGCGCGCTGCTCGGCATCCTCTCCCTCTTTGTAATAACCTTCTGCGTCCTTGTCGGCGGTCATCCCCTTGGTAGGCGTGGTGGTGCCGTCTACAAGGTCGGTCACGCTTTCGTTATAGGTCGTCAAAATGTCACCGGTGTTGGCGTTGCGCTCGGTGATGGTGTATTTTGTGCCTATGGGCAGACTTATGGTCAGAGTCTGGCCGTGCAGAAGGGTGAACGAGGGGTCGGTCTCGGTCTTATAGGTCTTGCCCATACCCTCCACCGGCTCGGCGGTGGGGTCGGCGATGAACTTGAGCTCGCCGTCTGTCTTCGGGGTCACACTTTGATACTGACCCTCTGTCAGCTTACCGCCCGTATAGGGGAAGGTAATAATATCGTTGTCGGTATAGTCCGCGGGCAAAGTTATGGTAAGGTCGTATTCCCAAGGCTTTTCCAGCTCGGCCACGATACCGTCCGAGGCTGTAACCTTCTTGCTTACGACAAGATTTCCCATAGGCGACTTGCGGTTGGTGAAGTGGGCGGTCTCCTCATAGTTGCCGGTGTTGCCGAACACGGAGTAAGCGCCGGCGTAGTCCTGCCTGTTCATGCCGGGGTCGGTAACCTCGCCGGTCTCCTCATTCACCTCACGCGGACGGTTTTGTGCCGGAAGCGGAGAGGTTTCGTTGTCAGCGTCGCTCTGCTTCTCACCGTTTACAAGGAAGTGGGCGGTAGTGGTGACAATGTAGCGGTTGCCTTGCAGAGTTGCAACCTCGCCATTATAGTGGAGGTCCGTAAGCACGCCGTCCTTAACGAAATAGTGTCGGGTGGTGGTGTCGTCGATCTCCTCGTCGGCCGTGCCACCGAGGCCGCACGCGGGGTTTTGGTCGACACCATCGGACGCCGTCGGCTGATGGTGGTTGCCGACGTCAGTAGTATGAGTGGCATAGCTTTCCTCTATCTTGGCGTTGGAATGGTAGAAAGGTTCGCCGTTTGGATCAACCGCCGGAGTCATCGCATAGCCGGCCTGCGCAAGCTCCGTAAACTTGTTGGCACCCTCCTCATACTTGATCAAGCTGCCGCGCTGCTGACCGTGGAGGAGGTTCTCAAACCGATAACCGTCGGAAATGTCGGTGTCCTCCAGCTTCTCGGTGAAGCGGTAGTTTGTTCTGCTCTCGATGCCGTTGAACACAAGGCCGTAGCCGTCCCTGAGTTCGACAGCGGCGGTGTGTTTGGCGATATAATCATTAGTGTAATCCGGTCTATTAAACCCGGGATTATCCTTGGGAATGATATTGTCATACAGGTCGGCCTCGCCACCGGGTAAGCCGAAATCACACTTCTGCGTCCAATAGGCGCTGGCGGTGCGGTAAGACGATTTGATGCCCACGCTGGAGCCCTCGGTGCTGGGGTCAACGGTCAGCAGCTCAAAATTGGTCAGTTTGTGATCAAAATTACCTTCGGTCGGCTTGCCGGTATCGGTCTTGTTGGTCCAATATTCGCCGTTATACTGGCTCGGGCTTACGAGCCAGGCGTTGGTGGCGTAGAACTTCACCCTGGTCGCGCCGTTCGTCCGAGTATCGGAATCCCAGTTGCCGGTGGCGTCATAGTCAGTTTCGTTGCCATCGTCGTCCACCAGCTTCGCCACGACGTCGCCCTTATCGATCGAGCCTTTGTCGTCCACCTCGCCATTGTGGAATACGCGCAGGGCGGTAGTGGACGAGGCGGCCTCGGTCGTCGTGCTTCTGTTGGTGCCGATATATACGTAATAAACCTCGCCCGTGTATTGTTCTCCCGCGGTGTGCTGCGCACCGTTTTGAGACTTGCAGTCCTCGGCGTAGATATAGCCATTGTCCGAGGCAGCCACGCGGCAGCCCTCGCCGTCCACCGTGGCCAACTGGCCGTCGGTGGTCTGGAGGAAGAGCTTGCCGCTGAGCTCCATGTCAATATAGTGGAGCTGCATCTGCCAGGCGTCGATGATGGCGTTGTGGCGCACAACTATGGCGTCACGCTCGCCCTCGACGCCGTCAATGAACACCTGGAACTTGAACTTCTTATTGGCGTCACGCTTGGCGCCGTCGGCCAGCTCAACGGTCTTGGTCACCATTATGGACGTGTCGGACACCCACAGACGGCCGTTGTTGCCCAGATATACGTTCACAACAACGTCGTTGTCCGCCACGTTGGAGGACGTGCTGATGGTGGGCAGATAGTAGTTGTTGGCCGTGCGGGTGGTGTTGCCGTCATAATAAACCCAGTCATTCGGATTGTAGCTGTCGGCAATGTCGGGGAAGCGCGCCTTCATATAGTCATAGGGATACTGTGTCGGATTTCCGCCCTTGGACTTTATGTTTTGGGCCAGGCCGCCCACGCGAAGTCCGCCGGGGCGCGCGGAAACTACCCAGTCGCCGTTGCTGCGAATAGTCGTGCAATCTGAGTCGGGATGCTCTGCCGCATACTGCTCCGCCATTTGGGTCGGTTTGCCTTTTTCGTCCAATTCCACGCCCGTTTCTTCGCTCGTGTTATACTGGCCGTCAACGGTCAGGGGCAGACCGATATAGTCCTTACCTCTGGACGGGTCGCCGGTGTCGGTGGCGGAGAGGTAGGGATAGTCGGGATATGTGCCGCTTACGTCGTGCCAGGTCAGCATCTGGCCGTTGGTTATGCCGGAGGACTTATAGGCCGAACCGAACTCGCTGCCCTTACGGGTGATAACGTACTGTATCTTCTCCGCCGTGCCGTTTCCGTCCAGAGTATAGTACTCTATGGGCAGGAAGTAATAACCCTCCGATGAGAAGGGGTCGCCGCCGCCATCTGCGGGCTTTTTCACGTCGGTCAGGCGGCGGTTCTTCAAAAGGACAATATCGCCCTCTTGGACATCTTGCGAACCATCTATGCCCTGTGTTTTCAAAGCGTTCCAAATGCTATTCTGGCGCTCGTCGTCGGTTGCCTGATTATCCTCGACCACGAGGTCCTGAGCGATAAGCTTGCCGCCGAACTCGGCGGGGGTAAAGGTGCGGCTGTCCTCGTCTTCGCTGTCTTCGTTTACCCGGACATTGCGCCATTTCTGCTTGAGATCTTCGCCCGTCGTATATATATACGCCGCGCTGTACAAAGGCAGAGCCTTTTCAAATATGTAGTAACGGTTGCCGGTGGCCGGCGAGAAGCTGGTTACCGGGTTGCCGTAGGTGTAGTCGGCGGAGGTGGTGGCATAGTCGGAGTAGCGGCGCTCGGGGTTGTACCAGTTGGAGAAGAACTCCACGTTGCCGTCGGGCACGCCACGGGCCTCCTGCCACGCGCTCGTCACGGACTTATTCTCGGCGATATACTCCGCGCTGACGCCGGAGGAAAGGTTCACGCTGCCGTCGGGATTTTTGATATCGTCCGAAAGACCCACCGTGTAGAACACACGCAGGGGGAAGGACGCCTTGTAGCTCTCTTTAGCGGCATCGCCGGGCATGAAATTCGTCTCGTATTCTATGTGGGGATTTTCCACGGCATCGTTATAGGACAAAGTGACTGTGCGCATGGGCATCATGTTGACGGGAATATTGACATAGAGGGCCTCGTCATAGTTGGCGTCGATGTCCGCGCCGCCGTCCTCGACGGTAGAGTCGCTGTAGTCGCCGGTGTCCTCCACCCATACCCGCAGGTCGCTGAGGGTATAAACGCCGTCGTATTCAAGGTGGTTATCCTTGTCGGCCGTGACGGGTATTTCGGCGTCCGTGCCGTAGGCCGGGTTCATGTGGAGAGTTTCCTGACGCGCTTTATCGTCCAGCACGTTACCGCTTTCGTCCTTGTCAAGCCGGTAGAAGGTATAGGTGGTGTTCCTCATTTTGGCTTCGTCATTGCCCTGACCTTGACCGAGCGACGGCACAAACTGCCTGGCAATATCATCGCCCACATGATAGAATACGGTGTTCCACTTTTCACTTTCATCGGGGCTTTCTACTTTTTTATGGGTCGCCTCGTCGTACCAGCCATCGACAAATGTAGCGCTAACACCCGCGACAGCCTCGTTGAACGCCCTGTTGTAAACGGCGGTTCTTTTCATGTCGTAGGATTTGCCGAACAGGGTCAGCTTCTTTACGTCCTTGACGTCCATATATTTGCCTATGGGGTCAACGTAGGTCACGGCGTCCATAGTGCCAAGGTCGTTGGCGCCGCCGACGGGAGAAAAGGTGTTGGTGGTGAATTTGTTAAGGATGTTAAGGAGCTTATCCTTCATACCGTCAACATCTATCTCAGAGAAGCTGTCGTTATATTTTATATTGTTAGCGACTTCCACATTGGTGATGCCGGACGCTTCCTCCTGGTCATTTGGCATGGGTGCGAATTTGACAACAGCATTTTTATCGGGTGTATAATCAGTAAATTTTATTTCAACGGTCTTGCCATCTTTCCACTGCACAAATTTTTCGTATGCGCTTGTGATATCAGCGTTATAATTATCAGGCAAATCCTGCTTTCCGATTGCGCTAAAATAATTGGTCGGGTCCAGCCCGGCATATATACGAGGTTTCTGGTAATTGTCAATACCTTCCGTGTCAACACTGACGGTGTGAACCTCGAATTTATAATCGTTCTTTACGCCGGCGGAAATCTTAGCCTGACGTATCAACTCGTCGTACTTTTTCTGCACCTTAATTTTTTCATAAGAGGCGGTCAAAAGTATGTCCAGAATGACGGCGTCGCCGCCCTGACCCGTAGTTGTATGACTTTCGGCGTCATACTTGCAATAGTTACCGTACCTATTCGTGAGTGAATCTTCATAAACTGGCACATCGTACCACTCATGACCGGTAGATGGACTACTGTTATCTGCCTTCAGCGCATAGTTGGAGCCGCCGTCGGTCATAACAAAGGCCAGGGGGATACGGGGGACGGTCTGCTCCTCTTCGCTCAGCTTGGATGTGTATTTGTAGGTGACGTCTTCCACGTCCTTCATATTATTGTAAAGCTCTTCAAAGGCCTGATAGATACCGGCCTGCATATTGGTGTGGAAGCCAATCAGCTTGTATCCTTCCTTATTTCTATCAGTAACATTCTGATTATCGCCGTCATCGTTTCTTGTGTAGTTTTCGATTTCTTCCTTTGTATGTGTTTTAATATCTTCTTTTGTCGCCTTAACGTGTACGGTATAGGCGGCCGATCCATTTTGATCTTTCCGAACCTCGCAACTATTACTATTACTAGCATAACCCGTAAAATTTCCGACGGTCATATAGATTCCGTGTCCGTCTTTTGTATCACCGGGGGTGTAATGTCCCAAAGGCATAAGCGTCCTCGCCGTGCCGCCGTAACCGATTACGGCCACACGGTTGGTCTCGTTCAAGCCCATAACAAGGTCTATGACCTGATTCAGCGCGTCAAGCTCCTTCTGAATACGTGAGTTTGCGACGCGTTCAGCACTGTCGTCATCATACGAATTACCATTAACAACATTGGCCGCCATCGAGCCGGACATATCCAGCAGCATTACAAGGTCTATGGGGGTGTTGACGTTTTCCTTCAGCTTAAGGCTGCTGCCCAGGGCGCTGTAAACATGGAGGAAGTCCTCGCCCGCCCCGAGGCTGACGGAGCCCTCCTTCGCGAGGCCGTCCAATTCGGACGTGAGCTGCAAAGTGCTGCCGTTCCATTCTCCTTCACGGTCGCCCGTATCGTCAAAGTTCAGGGCAAAGACGGACTTATCCGACCAGAGACGGCCTATATAACGGGTGTCGTGCTCAAAGTCCAGCGCGTCGGTATAGTCGTCCATGGTGCTGGGGTCGGCCTCGCGCTGCGTCACCTTACTGGGGCCCGCCGCGATGGGGCTGACGCCGTCGTCGCCGGCCGCAAACGCCGCCAACGGGAAATTCACCGACGAAAAAAGCACGCAAAGGCTTAAAAGCCCCGCGAGCCCTTTCTTAAGCGGATTATTTTCGCCGTGCGTCTTTGATTTAACGAATATCATAAGAACCATCCTCCTCAAAGCTGCTTTACGGATATAGTACCGATAACAAAGCCTCAAACGCGCTTATACCGCGTTTATATAAACTAATACCCCCCCCCCGACACAAATTCGGAGAGGGCGAAATGTCCATCGCCGTCAATACGGTCTATACTATGACGGAATATTGAATTTATGTGCGTAAACCAACGGTTCGTCCTGAAACTAAAACTTTTAGGACGGAGCCCGCCGCGAGCGGCCTTACGCGCCGCTGACGGCGGCGCCTGACGGCAAATCGGCGGCGTAAATTTCGCGCAGCTTATCCATCTGGCTCCGCTTGTACTCGTCGAGCGAGTGAACGTACAAATCCATAGTGGTCGCCACCGAAGCGTGGCCCAGAACCTCGCTGAGCGTTTTGTAGTCCATGCCCACCTCCAACGCCCGAGAGCTGAACGTGTGGCGCAGGGCGTGGAACCTTATATCCGGCAGCTCGGCCTCGGCAAGTATTCGCTTGAACCGCCGCCGATAGCTGCGCACCTCCACGGGGCCGCCCATGTGCGAAAGCACAAACTCCCCGTCGCGAGGCAATGCTCTGAGCTTATCCAAAATAAAATCCGGCAGCGGTATTGTGCGCAGCGAGGCGCGGCTTTTCGGCGGAGTAACCTTAAGCCCGCCGTTTTGGCGCACCTGCGTTCCCCTGACCGACAGGGCCGAGCCTTCAAAATCCACGTCGCGCCAGCGGAGGGCGCAAAGCTCCCCTATCCTCAGCCCTGTATACAGGCAAAGCAGTATGCCCGCGTCGTTGCTTTCCGACAGCGAGGCCTCGAGCCTCCGCTGCTGAGCGGGCGTCAGGATTTCCACGTTTTTCACGGGTTCGCGCGGCAGCCTCACCTTGCCGCACACGTCCGCGCAAAGCCCTTGGTCGCAGGCGTCGCGCAGGGCGGCTTTGAGTATGACGAAAACCAGCCTCACCGTTGCGGGAGCCATCGACAGCGAATTTATAAACCTTTGCACGGCTTCGACGGTGACGGCTTTCATTTTTATTCCGCCAATTTTTGGAATAATTGTGTTTCGGATATGGCGGCGGTACAAAAGCCGCGTAGACTCCTTTAGCTCCGTTCTGGCGTTTTGCCAGTCGGTCAGCCAGCCGCCGAGCGTCATGGCCGAACCCTCCGCCGCTGCCGCGCCTGCCTTTTTTTCGGCGAGCAGGGCCTTCACCTCGTCGTATCGGCGGGCGTAAACATAGCCGTAAACGGCTTTCCCGTCGGCGGCGCGGCTCTTGATGTACCTCCCCTCGTAGCGGCCGTCCTTTCGTTTGTAGATGTTTTCTCCTCTTCTCGACATAACGAGCTCTCCTTTGACTTAAAATTTGACGGCGAATTTTTCGTAGGTAATAATTTCTCGCTTTTTATTGTATTTTTTTGCGAAAAACTCTTGACAAATCGCCGTTATACTGCTATAATAAAACATCATAAAAAACATGGCGATTTATATTTTAATAATATTTTGTAAAATTTTGTCGTCGCCCATGTTTTGATGACGATTTGTGCTGTCCTAAAAGTTTTAGTTTCAGGACAAGAGCCGTGCTAAGCGGACAGCATATATAATACCCTAAATGCTCCAAAATATGCTTACGGCGCAAAAAACAGCCGATACGACGGATAAAAACCCGCGTGACAGCCCGCGCCCCATTTTAAGGGGCGCGGATTTTTGTGCGGGCGGGCGAAACAAAAAAGGAGCGGCCGAAAAGCCGTGGGTTATCCGGCTGTTTGGCTGCCCGTATATTTTTCCGGCGTTTTTCGGCGCTTTCATACTACCCTTACGCAACTTTGTGTACTTAAACAAGCCCCCTCGGTAATACACATTATCAAGGGGGTATTTATGTTGAAAAAATTTATTGCCTTACTTATAATCGCCGCCGTTATCCTGCCCGGCGCGGCCGCAATGGCCGAGCCCTCGTGCGACGCGAAATCGGTTATACTGATGGACCAAGCCAGCGGGGCCGTGCTTTACGAAAACAACGCCGACGAGCCGCTGCCGCCGGCGAGCGTAACAAAGGTGATGACCATGCTTTTGGTGATGGAAGCCATCGATCGTGGCGAGATAGGCTACGACACGGTCGTCACGGCAAGCGAACGGGCCAAAAGCATGGGCGGCAGCACCATTTTCCTTGACACGGGCGAACAAATGACCGTGGACGACCTGCTCAAGGGCGTAGCCGTGGCCTCGGGCAACGACGCCTGCGTCGCGCTGGCCGAACACCTCGCGGGCAGCGTGGAAGCCTTTGTGGAAAAAATGAACTCCCGCGCGGCGGAGCTTGGCATGGCGAACACCCATTTTGTCAACTGCAACGGGCTTGACGCCGAGGGGCATCTTTCGTCGGCGAGGGATATAGCCGTCATGAGCCGCGAGCTTATGCGCCACGACGACATTTTCCGCTACACCACCATTTGGATGGACACCCTGCGCGACGGCGAATTTCAGCTTGCGAACACGAACAAGCTCATTCGCTTTTACGACGGCGCGACGGGGCTTAAAACCGGCTCCACCAACAACGCGCTCTGCTGCGTCAGCGCGACGGCAAAGCGCGACGGCCTGCACCTTATCGCCGTAGTTATGGGCAGCCCCACATCGAAAGCGCGTTTCGCCTCGGCGCGGGAGCTTTTGGATTACGGCTTCGCGAATTTCGCCTCGGCGGAGCTTGGCAAAAAGGGCAAGCCCGTCCGCACCGAAAAGGTGGCGAAGGGGGCTGTCGGCGAAGTGGAGCTTGTACCCGCCGAAAACGCCTCGGCCCTGCTGCCGAAGGGCGACATATCGCGCGTCGAAACCGAGATAACCGTCCGCCCGCTGACGGCTCCGCTCGCCAAGGGCGAGCCTGTGGGCGAGCTGCGGGCGACGCTCGACGGAAAAGAAATAGCGAAATGCGAGCTGCTTGCCGCGAGCGACGTGGCCCGCAAGGGCGTGTTTTCCTACTTTCGCGGGCTTATAAAGCGGTGCATGGTGCTGAAATAGCTAAAGCGCGGCGAAAGGGTTCTCCATCCGATTTTACCGCCGCGCGGGAATAAAGTCAAGCCCGCGGGGAATGCTAAAGAGGATTGGAGGAATTGATATGGTACAAACAGTGAACAGCGACACGATAGACCTGTTAAAGGAGTGCAACGCCGGAGTGAAAATGGGCGTGGACTCCATCGCCGAGGTACTCGACAACGTTCGCGACGAGGGCTTTCGCCGCCTTCTTGACAACTGCATGGAGGAGCATCAGCGCCTCGGCAGCGAAATACACGAGCTGCTGAACGAATACCACGACTCGGGCAAGGGGCCGAACCCTATGGCTAAGGGGATGTCGTGGATGAAAACGAACGTCATGCTTTCCGTGAAGGACAGCGACACGACCGTCGCCGATCTCATCACCGACGGCTGCAACATGGGCGTGAAGTCGCTGAACCGTTACCTTAACAAGTACGAAGCGGCGGAGGAAAAGGTGAAGGACATCGCCAAGCGGCTGATTAACCTTGAGCAAAAGCTCACCGAGGATATAAGAAAATTTTTGTAACGCCGCGCGGGCATAAAAAAATCCGCCTTTCGGCGGCATGGGGCAATAATTTTTGGCGCAAGCAAAAAAGTGGGCCGTATCGGCAACGATACGGCCCCTTTGCATTTTGCGCTTCGGCGGACAAAAAAACGGTATGGAGCGGCGTTGAGCCGCTCCATACCGAAGCAAATTTTTGTATCTACATCTCCGCAACCAAATCGCGCATATTGTACATTCCCGCGGGTCTGCCGACCATAAACTTAGCGGCCTTCACCGCTCCGGCGGCGAAAACCTCCTTGCTGGCGGCTTGGTGCTTAATCTCCAAAACCTCGTCGCGACCGGCGAAAATCACGCTGTGTTCGCCCACGATGGTGCCGCCGCGCACGGCGTGTATGCCGATTTCGCGCTTGCCGCGCTTTTTGCGGACGCTGTGGCGGTCGTAGACATACTCGTTTTCCTCGGGGCTGACGTCGTTGATTGCGTCGGCTATGGCGAGGGCCGTGCCGCTGGGAGCGTCGAGCTTTTGATTGTGGTGCTTTTCGATTATCTCAATGTCGAAGCTGTCGCCCAAAAGCTGCGCCGCCCGCTGCACAAGCTGAATGAGCAGGTTTATCCCGAGGCTCATGTTCGCTGAAAAGAATATCGGCACGCCGAGCGCGGCGCGGTTTATGTCCTCGCGCTGCTCGGGCGAAAAGCCCGTGGCGGCTATCACGGCGGGGATATTATGCGCCTTCGCAAATTCAAGCGTGGCGGCCAGAGCCGAGGGGTGGGAAAAATCCACTATCACGTCGCCGCGCACGTCGGGGTTGAACTCGGTATATACGGGGAAATCGTTCTTTTTTTCGCCGCTGATGTCGATGCCGCAGTTTATCCGCACGTCGGGGTCGGTTTCGGCTATGCGGCAGATAACCTGCCCCATCTTGCCGTTCGCGCCCACAAGTATAATATCGGTCATTTGTAACGCTCCTTACGGTTTACTTTATCAGGCCGTAATTTTTCATGGCGGTCTTAAGTACGTTCAGGCTGTTCTCGCTCATCTCGCTGAGGGGCAGGCGCAGCGGCCCCGCGTCGTAGCCCATCAGGCGCATAGCCGTTTTTACGGGAATGGGGTTGACCTCGCAGAACAGCGCGTCGATAAGCTCGAGCGCGTCGAGCTGGATTTTCGCGGCGGCCTCGTAATCGCCCGCGAGGCACTTCGCTATCATTTCGTGGCTCTGCCTCGGCGCGACGTTCGCCAGCACCGACACGGTGCCCTTGCCGCCCAGCGAGCAGATGGCGACGTTCATATCGTCGTTGCCGCTGTAAAAATCAATTCTGTCGCGGCACAGAGCCATCATTTTGGCGGTGACGGCAATGTTGCCGCCGGCCTCCTTTATGGCGGCTATGTTGGGGTGGTCGGCCAGCTTGTCAAGCGTTGCCGGAGCGATGGCGCAGCCCGTGCGCGAGGGTACGTTATACAGGATTATGGGTATGCTTACGCTGTCGGCCATGAGGGTGAAATGCTCGATAAGCCCGCTTTGGGTGGCCTTATTGTAGTAGGGGGTGACGTGGAGCAGCGCGTCCGCGCCGAGCTTTTCGGCCTCGCGGCTGAGAGCGGCCCCGTGGCGGCTGTCGTTGCTGCCTGTGCCGGCCACAACGGGCACGCGCCCGTCGGCCTTTTTTACGACGCGCTCTATAACGCTGAGATGCTCGCGGTCGTCCATGGTCGAGGCTTCGCCCGTGGTGCCGGCCACGATAATCGCGTCGGTGCCGTTCGTTATCTGGAACTCGACAAGCTCGTCGAGAACCTCATAGTTTACGCCCGTGTTCGTGAAGGGAGTTATTATCGCGCAGCCGGAGCCCGCGAACACCGTCCTTTTCTTTGACATAGGGATCCTTCTTTCATTGACAAAGATTTCCATTACATAATATGACTTTCGCGTCTACAACGTCATTATACCATTATATGCTTCCGCTGTCAAACTCTTTTTGCGGAGTTTTGCAAAAAAAAATAAAGGGAAAGGGCGGGGCGCGTCGAAAAAATATAGGTAGACGCCATGAAAGGACCAATGACTATGATAAAAAAGATATTGCTGCTCGGGGCTTGGCTCTGCCTCGCCTTTGCCGCTCCCGCTCTGGCGGAGGATTTCGTCTGGGTAGGGATAGATTACGGCGGCTCCGCCGTGCGTTCGGCGGTTTTCAAAAGCGATTACGGGCTGAATTTTTATAACGCCGTGACCGGCGAAACGCTCTACAGCTCCGGACCGGGCGAGGCCGTGGACGTGCGCCCCGAGGGCGGAGGCTTCGCGGCGGCGGGCAAATTCGCGGCGGAGGCTGTCGACCGGCTTTCGGTGCAGTCGGTGAACAAAACGCCGATAACCTACAATTCCTCGGCCTACAGGGGGTATTTTTTCCTGCGGCGCGAGGGAGGAGCTATGGGGGTGCTGAACCCCCTGCCAATGACGCAGTATGTCGGCAGCGTCCTCGGCCGCGAGATGAGCGCGTCGTTCCCGACGGAGGCCCTGAAGGCGCAGGCCGTGTGCGTCAGGAATTTCGTGCTGGGTGAAAAGGGCCGCCACGACGGCTTTGACGTTTGCGCCACGACGCACTGTCAGGTCTATACCGGTATCGACGCCGAGGATAAAAGCACCGTGGCCGCCGCCGAGGCCGTGAGCGGGGTGACGGCGAAATACGGCGGCGAGGCGGTTCCGCTGTACTTTTTCGCCACCAGCGGCGGCAAAACCGAAAGCTCGGAAAACGTGTGGGGCTACGCCGTGCCGTATCTCGTTTCGGTGGACGACCCCTACGAGCCGAAGGATTTGGCCAGTCACTATAGCTGGAGCGTAACGCTGACAGGCGAGGAGCTGGGGCGGAGGCTCGCCAATCACGGCTATAATATCGGTACTGTCACGGAAATTACCGTTGACGAAACCACGCCCTCGGGCCGCGTGAACAAAATGACGCTTCGAGGTACGGGCGGCAGCAAGACGCTTGTCCGCGAGGAGTGCCGCACGGCGATAGGGTCGGATAAGATATACGGAAGAATGTTCACCGTCGCCGGCGACGGCGAGGCCCGCGGCCTTATGACTACCGCCGGCCCGCTGTGGGACGGCCTTGTGCTGACGGCGGGCGGAGTTGCCCATATGGCCGGGAGCAGCGTGATTTCGGCGGCGGGGGTAGGCGAAATTTCCGGCTCAACCGCACGCGGCGCGAGCTTCACCTTTACGGGCCGAGGCTACGGCCACGGCGTAGGCATGAGCCAGTGGGGCGCTTACGGCATGGCGAAGCAGGGCTTTGATTACATAGCTATTTTGAAGCATTATTTTACCGGCATAACGCTGGAATAAGTACATAGTGCAATAATGACATACAGGCTGAGTGCGCATACAGTGTTTATAGATTATTTATTGTTATAATCAAAGCCGCCATCGCTAAGATGGCGGCTTTGTCAGCAAAAAACCGATGCCTCGGCATCGGTTTTTATTGCGGCGTGTAGTTAGTCAACCAGCTTGATAACAGCCATAGGGGCGCAGTCACCGCGACGGGTGCCCGTCTTGATTATCTGCGTGTATCCGCCCTGACGCTCTGCGTATTTGGGGGCGAGCTCGTCGAAAACCTTCTTAACGACGTCCTCCTTAGTGATGAAGGCAAGAGCCTGCCTTCTGGCGTGAAGGTCGCCGCGCTTGCCGAGAGTTACCATATTCTCGGCGAGGGCGCGAACCTCCTTCGCACGGGTGACGGTGGTTTCGATTTTGCCATATTCCAAAAGAGCAGTTACCTGGCCGCGGAGCATAGACATTCTGTGATCGGTCGGACGACCGAGCTTTCTTGTTCCAGCCATTGATATTTCCTCCTTATGTTGGGTCCGTGGGACCTCGTTGATTTAACTAAACTGATCCTTAATCTTCTTCGGGCGCGAAGCTGAGGCCAAGGGTCTGAAGCTTGTTGCATACCTCGTCGAGCGACTTGCGGCCCAGATTGCGCACCTTCATCATTTCTTCCTCGCGGCGCTGAGTGAGGTCCTCAACGGTGTTGATACCCGCGCGCTTGAGGCAGTTGTAGGAACGAACGGAAAGGTCGAGCTCCTCGATTGTCATTTCGAGAACCTTCTCCTTCTTCGTTTCCTCCTTCTCAACCATTGTTTCGAGGTTGATGGCCTCGTCGGTGAGCTGGATGAAGAGCATCATGTGGTCGTTGATTATTTTGGCCGCGAGGCTGATAGCGTCGTCGGCCGTTTTGGTGCCGTTCGTCCACACCTCGATGGTGAGCTTGTCGTAGTCGGTATTCTGGCCGACGCGGGTATTCTCGACGGAATAGTTCACCTTACGGACGGGAGTATAGATGGAATCGACGGGGATAAGGCCGATAAAGGGCTGGCTCATGGCCTTGTTCTTCTCGGAAGAAACATAGCCGCGGCCCTTGTTCACCGTCAGCTCCATATAAAGCTTGGCGTCCTCGTTGAGGGTGGCAAGGTGCAAATCGCCGTTCACGATCTCCATATCGCTGTCGCAGCGGATGTCGCGGGCGCAAAGCTCGCCCGCGCCCTCGGCATCGATATAAACGGTCTTGGGGCCGTCGCCGTGAAGCTTGATGATGACCTGCTTGATGTTGAGCACAATCTCGCTGACGTCTTCCTTAACGCCGGGGATTGTGGAAAACTCGTGCTGTATTCCGTCAATCTTGATTGATGTGATGGCCGCGCCCTCAAGAGAGGAAAGCATCATTCTGCGAAGGGAATTTCCAAGGGTAGTAGCGTAACCCCGCTGAAGGGGGGCCACAGTATACTTTCCGTAGGAACCGTCCTCACTGAACTCGGTGCGTTCAAGATGAGGTTTTTCAAATCTTAAATCTGCCATTGTTAAACCCTCCTACATTATTTACTTTTATGTGAATAAGTCGGTCGAGGGATACTATTACTTGGAGTACAGCTCGACGATCAGCGTCTCGTTGATATCGTAGTCGATATCATCTCTCTTGGGAACATCGGCGATGGTGCCCTCGAGAGCGTCCTTGTTGGCGGTTATCCACTTGGGAACTGCGCGGGACGCGTTGCGGTCGGCCACGTTTTTAATCCAGTCGGCAGCGGAGGCTCCGCCCTTCATGGAAACGACCTCACCGGGTTTAACAAGGTAAGAAGGAATATTCACACGCTTGCCGTTCAC
>CANRER010000005.1 GCA_947629615.1 uncultured Clostridia bacterium
GCTCTATAACTACATGAAAACCCTGCCCTCGTTCGATAACGCCACCTACTACTTCCCCGACGTTACGGCGGAAAACCGCTCCGCCGGGTATCTGCGCACGAAAAACGTGATGTTTCCCGCCGCCGACGGCCTCTTTCACCCGCTGGACGGCATAACGAGGGCCGAGGTCTGCAACGCGCTATACGCGATTTCGGGCTTTCCGCTCATATACGCCGCCGACAACCTACCCCGCCGCGCCGTGGTGGGCTGCGAGGGCGCATCGCTGCTGATGGGGCTGAAGGCCAAGGGCTACGCCGAGGGCGTGGGCCTGCGCGCCTTCCTCGACGATATGCCCAAGCACCCCTCGAACCCCGCCAAGGGCTATGTCGGCTCGCCGTACCTCGCGGGGCAGTACGACCTGCGCACAACGATATACCCCGCGCCGCTCGCGGCCTACGCCTCGCGCTACGGCAAGGTGAGCGATATTTCGGGCGCGAGTCCGAGCGAGCTGCGGGCCGAGCTGCTGAGCGGGAACCCGGTCGTCATCTACGCCACGCTGCGCTGGGCCGAGCCGAGGTACAGGGATTACATAATCGAGGGCGAGCGGCAGACGCTGCTGCGCAATAACCACGTTGTGCTGCTCGACGGCTACGACCGCGACACGGGCCGCTACCATGTGTCCGACCCGTATAACGACGCCGACACGAGCAAAGAATATAAGTACTGGATTGACGCGGCGACGCTGGAGGCCGTATATAACGTGCGCCGCCACGCGCTGCTGATAGAGTGAGGGATATAAAAATGGAAGAAAAGACCCTGCGCGCGCTGGAGCTTGACAAAATTTTGAAAAAGCTGGCCGCCGAGGCCGCCTGCGCCTCCACAAAGGAGCGCTGCCTCGCCCTGCGCCCCGCGACGGACATATACGAGGCCGAACGCCTGCTCGCCGAAACGACCGAGGCCGAGCGGCTGATACTGAAAAAGGGCTCGCCGCCCATCAGCCCCATAGCCAGCGCGAAGGGCGCGGCCATGCGCGCCGCCGCCGGGGGCGTGCTTTCGATGGGCGAGCTGCTTTTGACGGCGCACACGCTCAGGATAGCGCGGGCGTTGGGAGGCTACCTCGGCGAGGAAAACATGGAGGCCGACTTCCCGCGCATAAACGCGGCGGCGGCCGGCCTCGGCGAGGATAAGCGGCTCGAGCAGACGATTTTCGGCTCGATACTCAGCGACGACGAAATGGCCGACGATGCCTCGCCCGAGCTTGCGAGGATAAGAAAGCGCATAGCCTCGCTGGGCAACAAGGTGCGCGACGTTCTCGGCGATATGATACGCTCCCCGCGCTACGCCACGATTTTGCAGGACGCCATCGTAACCATGCGCGGCGACCGCTTCGTTATCCCCGTCAAAAGCGAGCATAAGGGCGAGGTGCCGGGCATTGTGCACGACAGCTCGGCCAGCGGAGCGACGCTGTTCGTCGAGCCTATGGCCGCCGTGGAGATAAACAATCAGCTCCGCGCCCTCGCCGGCGAGGAGCAGGAGGAAATCGAGCGTATACTGGCCGAGCTTTCGGCCCGCGTGGGCGAAAGCGGCGACCTGATTATCCGCGACTGCGACGTTTTGGCCGAGCTGGACTTCATCTTCGCGAAGGGGCGGCTCTCCCGCCAGATGAACGGCGCGGCCCCGAGGCTCAACGCCGACGGGATAATAAACATCAAAAAGGGCCGCCACCCGCTCATCGACAAGGACGCCGTCGTCCCGACGGATATTTACCTCGGCAAGGACTTCGACACCCTCGTCGTGACCGGCCCGAACACCGGCGGCAAAACGGTTTCGCTGAAAACGCTGGGCCTGCTGACGCTTATGGCCCAATGCGGCCTGCACATACCCGCCGGCGAGGACAGCGACGTCGCCGTTTTCGAGAACGTTTTCGCCGACATCGGCGACGAGCAGTCTATCGAGCAGTCGCTCAGCACGTTCAGCTCGCACATTGTGAATATAATCGACATTTTGAAAAAGGCCGACTACAAGTCGCTCGTCCTTTTCGACGAGCTTGGCGCGGGCACCGACCCCGTCGAGGGCGCGGCGCTGGCCACGGCCATACTTGAGCGGGTGAAGTCGCTCGGGGCGAAAACCGCCGCCACCACGCACTACAGTGAGCTCAAGCTTTACGCCCTCTCCGCCGACAGGGTGGAAAACGCGGCCTGCGAGTTCGACGTGCAAAGCCTGCGCCCCACCTACAAGCTGCTCATCGGCGTGCCGGGGCGCAGCAACGCCTTCGCCATATCGCGGCGGCTGGGCCTCGACGAGGCCGTGATAAACCGCGCCGGCGAGCTTATGGCCAAGGACGACGCCCGTTTCGAGGACGTTATCTCCTCGCTGGAGGAACGCCGCCTCAGGGCCGAGCGCGAGCTCGAGGAGGCCGGGGCCGCCCGCGCCGAAACCGCCGCCGCCCGCGAGAGCGCGCTGCGTCAGCGCGAAATGACCGAAAAGCAGCGCGAAAAGATACTCGCCGACGCCCGCCGCGACGCGAAGCGGCTCTACGAGCAGGCCAAGCACGAAACCGACCGCATCGTCCGCGATATGCAGCGGCTGCTCAAACGCGCCGAGGAAAGCGACCGCCGCGCCGTGGAGGAGGGGCGGCAGAAGCTGCGCCAGGGCATGGGCAAGATAGAGGAGGCTCTCAGCGAGGACGTGTTCAGCGCGAAGGGCAGTCGGATAGACCCCAAAAAGCTACGCCTCGGCATGGAGGTCGAGGTCGCGACGATGAACCAAATCGGCACCCTCCTCACCCTGCCCGACAAAAACGGCAACGTGCGGCTGCAAATGGGCATACTTCAGGTTACGGCGAACGTTACCGCTCTCAGGGAGCCGGGCAAAAAGGCGAAAAAATCCGCCGAGGTGCATACCGGAGGCGGGGGCTTCAACACCGAGGTCGTCAAAAGCGAGATAGACCTGCGCGGAATGCTTGCCGACGAGGCTGTCATGGCGGCCGATAAGTACCTCGACGAGGCCGCGATAGCGCGGCTCGAAAGCGTCAGCCTCATTCACGGCAAGGGTACCGGCGCGCTGCGCTCCGCCATACACGATATGCTCCGCCACCACCCCCACGCCAAAAGCTTCCGCCTCGGCAAGTACGGCGAGGGCGAAAACGGCGTGACGATTGTGGAGATAAAGTGAATTATGGGAGAGAAACCGTGACACAGGTAAATTTTTACGACAAGGTTGACGACGATAAATTGAAATTCGCCGTGACGGCGGCCCGCCTCGGCGATAAATGGGTGTTCTGCAAACACCGCGACAGAAGCACGCTCGAAATCCCGGGCGGCCACCGCGAGGCCGGAGAAACGGCCATTGACGCGGCGAGGCGCGAGCTCCGCGAGGAAACGGGCGCGGAGGAGTTTTGCATAGCTCCGGTTTGTGTGTACTCGGTCAAAAACGGCGGCGAGGAAACCTTCGGCCTGCTCTGCTACGCCGAGATAAAGCGGCTGGGCGAGCTTCCGCCGCTCGAAATCGAGCGCGTCGTCCTGCTGGACGGCAGGCCCGAAAGCTGGACATACCCCCTTATTCAGCCGTTTCTGCTTGATAAGATTGAAGAAAACGTGCATCGCATGAGGCTGAACAACTGGCCCTTCACAAAAATAAAGAACGGCGAAAAAACAATAGAAATACGCCTGTTCGACGAAAAAAGGAAAAGGTTGAAGCCGAACGATATAATAATTTTCCGCCGCGCCAACGACGAAGCCGACTTTTTCCTGACGAGAGTCCGCGGCCTGCACGCCCGTAAAAGCTTTTTTGAGCTGTTTTCGGCGTTCGATTTCGCCCGCTTCGGCTGCGAGGGCTGTACCATGGATAGAATGCTCGAGGATATTTACCGTATCTACCCTAAACAACAGGAGGAAAGGTACGGCGTTCTGGGCATCGAAATAGGCGTAGTCGAATAGAAGCGATTTTCGCAAAAAATTCGGGATTTGCCTATTGACAAATCCCGAACCGCGGCGTATAATAATCATAGGGAATGGGTGAACCGCAAAGCGGTTATCCAGAGTTTAGGTTAAAAATAACTGCCACTCTTGGACCGGGGGCAGTTATTTTTTTGCGATGATTATCAGAATAATCAATGTAATCATATAAGCTATGAGCATTGCAAACTCTGTCATACCGCACCACCACCTTTCATGAAGGTAGCGGATAACCGCCCGGGACACACCCGCGCCCTATGTATACGCCACGAAGCTATTATAGCATAATTTGTCGGGTGTTGTCAATTATTTTTTGCGCAGACAAAAAATTCGGGATTTGCCTATTGACAAATCCCGAACCGCGGTGTATAATAAGCATAGGGAATGGGTGAACCGCAAAGCGGTTATCCAAGTTCAGTTATAAAAAATAACTGCCACTCTTGGATCGGGGGCAGTTATTTTTTTGCGACAATTATCAGAATAATCAATGTAATCATATAAGCTATGAGCATTGCAAACTCTGTCATACCGCACCACCACCTTTCATGAAGGTAGCGGATAACCGCCCGGGACACACCCGCGCCCTATGTATACACCACGAAGCCATTATAGCATAATTTGTCGGGCGTTGTCAATGATTTTTTGCACAGCCCCCGGCACGGCGGCAAATCGACAGCGAGCTTCCGGCTTTTTTCAAAAATGCGAAATTCCCCCTTGCATTTGCGGCGTTTATGTGATATAATTAAAAAACCGCGTAATCGCGGAATACCGACGAAAGGATTGTTTGGAATGGAAAACGTTTTTGACGTTCTCAAGGAACGCGGTCTTATCGCGCAAACAACGCACGAGGACGAGATACGCGAGCTATTGGGAAAGGAGAAAATCTCCTTTTATATAGGCTTCGACCCAACGGCGGACAGTCTGCACGTCGGCCATTTTCTGCAAATGGTGGTAATGCGGCATATGCAGAACCACGGCCACAGGCCCATCGCCCTTGTGGGCGGCGGCACGGGCCATATAGGCGACCCGACGGGCCGCACGGATATGCGCCAAATGATGACGACCGAAACCATCGAGCATAACTGCGAATGCTTCAAGAAGCAGCTCGGCTCGATTGTGGATTTTTCGGACGGCAAAGCCATAATGGTGAATAACGCCGATTGGCTTTTAAAGCTGAATTACGTTGATTTTATCCGCGACATCGGCTCGTGCTTTTCGGTGAACCAAATGCTCACGGCGGAATGTTTTAAGCAAAGGCTTGAAAAGGGCCTGAGCTTCCTTGAATTTAACTATATGCTCATGCAAAGCTACGATTTCCTCATGCTGGCCCGCAATTACGACTGCAAAATGCAGCTCGGCGGCGACGACCAGTGGAGCAATATCCTCGGCGGCATCGACCTCAACCGCCGCAAGGACCGTCGGCAGGTATACGGCATGACGTTCACTCTGCTGACCAACAGCGAGGGCAAAAAAATGGGCAAAACGGCCAAGGGCGCCGTATGGCTCGACCCCGCGAAAACCTCGCCCTACGAATTTTACCAGTACTGGCGCAACGTGGACGACGCCGACGTGGTTAAGTGCATGAAGCTTCTGACCTTCGTCCCGATGGATGAGATACGCGAATACGAAAAGCTCGAGGGCAGCGCCCTCAACGAGGTAAAGTCCCGCTTGGCCTACGAGGTGACCGCGCTCGTCCACGGCGAGGAGGAGGCCCAAAAGGCCGACGCCGCCGCGAAGTCCGTGTTCGGCGGGGCGGGCAGCGACGCGAATATGCCTACGGCCGAGCTTTCGGCGGCCGAGCTTGGCGACGGTATGCCCGTGCTCGACCTTTTGAGCCGCGTCGGCTTCATTCCGTCGAAGGGTGAGGGCCGCAGGCTCATTCAGCAAAACGGCCTTTCGATAAACGACGAAAAGGTGGCCGACATCGGCCTGTCCGTTACGGAGGACTTCTTCAAAAACGGCGGTCTTATCGCGAAAAAGGGCAAGAAGTCCTTTCTTAAAATCGTGCTTAAATAGGGTGATATTTTGGGTATCGCTGAAATTTTCCTCACGGCGCTCTCCCTCGCGATGGACGCCTTCGCCGTGTCGGTGACGAATGGGGTTGCCGTGGCGGATTTCAAGAAGCGTTATGCCGTGAAAATGGGGCTGTACTTCGGGGTGTTCCAGTTCGTCATGCCGCTTGTGGGCTACGCGCTGGGCAGCGGCCTGCGCAGCTACATCGAGGCCTTCGACCACTGGATAGCCTTCGGGCTGTTGGCGCTTATCGGCGGCAGCATGATACGCGAGGCGCTTGTCGGCGGCGAGGAATACGGCGGCAAAAAGACCGCCGCCGAGGCCCTGAACGCCCGCGTGCTGGCCGTGCAGGCCGTGGCGACAAGCATTGACGCGCTGGCCGTCGGCATAAGCTTTTCCCTGCTGCCCGGCGTGAATATGTGGCTTTCCTGCTCGATAATCGGGCTTGTGGCCTTCGCTCTCAGCTTCGCGGGCGGCATAATGGGGCGCGGCATAGGCGGCTTTTTGAAGGATAAGGCCGAGCTTGCCGGCGGCGCGGTGCTGATAGGCATTGGACTGAAAATACTGATAGAACACCTGTTTTTTTAATTGAATAGGACAGTTCGTGACCATCCTGTCCCTAAACAAAACTACGGATTTATTTCGGGCGTGCTTCGCGCGCGCGGAAGTGGGGGCCGTAGGCCCCTTTTTTGCGCGGCGGGCGGCTTGGCGCGGGCTGACTAAAATACATGGGAGGATTACATATGAAAAAGAAAATGACGACAAGGGCGTTGGCGCAGGGAGCCATGATAGCGGCGATTTACGTCGCGCTTACAAAGCTGTTCGAGCCGATTTCCTTCGGCAGAACGAACGCCGTCCAGTGCCGCGTCGGCGAGCTGCTCACGATTTTGCCCGCCTTCACCCCTGCGGCGATACCCGGCCTGTTCGTGGGCTGCTTCGTGGGCAATCTCCTAAGCGCGGCCGCCGCGGTGGACGTGATTCTCGGCTCGCTCACCACTCTGCTTGCCGCCGTCGGCACGTACCTGCTCCGCAAAAACCGCTTCTTGGCCGTGCTTCCGCCAATCGTGCTGAACGGCCTCATCGTCGGCGGCTACCTGCCCGCGGTCTACGGTATGCCCGTGCCCGTGTGGCTGTCGATGCTGCTCACCGCTGCGGGGCAGGTGATTTCCTGCGGCGTGGGCGGCTTTCTTCTCGGCTGCCTGCTCGATAGAACAAAGCTGTTCGAATAGAACGGAGTCGGGGAGAGGCCTTAATTTTTCCGCCGAGGTTTCCCGTTATATTTGATATAGCGGTTAATAAAAACATTTCCCCCCTTGACAAGCGGTGGCTAAAATGATAAAATAAGTAAAACACTATTTCAAGGAGTGACACGAATGGCGGAAGATAAAAGATTTGTCGAGGAAATAACGCCGATGGACGAGGATTTCACGAGGTGGTACACCGACATCGTGACGAAGGCCGAGCTCATCGAGTACTCGTCGGTGCGCGGCTGCTGCGTTATCCGCCCTTACGCCTACGCTATATGGGAGAATATCCAAAAAAATCTGGACGCCATGTTCAAGGCGACCGGCCACCAAAACGTATATATGCCCATGTTCATACCCGAAAGCCTGCTCCAGCGCGAAAAGGACCACGTTGAGGGCTTCGCTCCCGAGGTGGCGTGGGTCACGGTGGGCGGCAACGAAAAGCTGGCCGAGCGGCTCTGCGTGCGCCCCACCAGCGAAACGCTCTTTTGCGAGCATTACAAAAATATAATCCACTCCCACCGCGACCTGCCGAAGCTCTATAACCAGTGGTGCAGCGTCGTCCGCTGGGAAAAGACCACCCGCCCGTTCCTGCGCACGATGGAATTTTTGTGGCAGGAGGGCCATACCGCCCACGCCACCGCCGAGGAGGCTCAGGCCGAAACCGAGCGTATGCTCAACGTTTACGCCGATTTCTGCGAGCAGTACCTCGCCATTCCCGTGGTGAAGGGCCGCAAGACCGATAAGGAAAAATTCGCCGGAGCGGAGGCTACCTATACCATCGAAAGCCTCATGCACGACGGCAAGGCCCTCCAAAGCGGCACCAGCCATAACTTCGGCGACGGCTTCGCCCGCGCCTTCGGCATACAGTATACCGATAAAAACAATCAGCTCCAATACGTTCACCAAACGTCGTGGGGCCTTTCAACCCGCATAATGGGCGCGATTATCATGGTTCACGGCGACGACAGCGGCCTTGTGCTGCCGCCGCGCATCGCTCCCGTTCAGCTTGTGATTATCCCCATCGCCATGCATAAGGAGGGCGTTCTCGACAAGGCGGAGGAGCTTAAGGCCCGCTTGGGCGCGTCCTTCCGCGTGGAGCTTGACAGCAGCGACAAGAACCCCGGCTGGAAGTTCAGCGAGTACGAGATGAAGGGCGTTCCGCTGCGCCTCGAAATCGGCCCCAAGGACATCGAGAAAAACAGCTGCGTGCTTGTGCGCCGCGATACCCGCGAAAAGATTTTCGTTTCGCTGGACGAGCTTGAGGCCAAGGCCGCCGAAATACTTGACGACATTCAGGCCTCGCTCTACCAAAAGGCCCTTAAGCACCGCGAGGACACCACCTCCTCCGCCGTGACGTACGAGGAATTCAAGGACGCGGTGGAAAACCGCCCCGGCTTTGTTAAGGCCATGTGGTGCGGCGACGAGGAGTGCGAGAACAAAATCAAGGAGGACACCGGCGCGACCTCGCGCTGTATGCCCTTCGAGCAGGAGGTTCTCGGCGACAATAAGTGCGTCTGCTGCGGCAGGGAGGCCAAGGCCCTCGTTTACTGGGGCAGGGCCTATTGATGGGGGCGGATATCCCGCTTTCGCCAAGGCTTAAAACGGTTTTGTCGCTGACGCCCCGCGCGGACTGCTGCTGCGACATCGGAACGGACCACGGCTATCTCGCCGCCACCCTCGCCAAACGGGGCGGCCGCGTTATCGCGGCGGATGTGAACGCCGCGCCGCTGGCCTCTGCCGAGCGGAATTTGCGCCGCTTCGGGGCAACCAACGCCGAAACCCGCCTCTCGGACGGGTTTTCCGCCATAGCCGAGGGCGAGGCCGACTGCGCCGTGCTTGCCGGTATGGGCGGCGATTTGATAAGGCGCGTGATTTCGGCGGGGATAAAGGGTACGAAATGGCTCGTGCTTCAGCCGCAGTCGCTTGTTTACGAGCTGCGCGGCTTCCTTTGCGAAAGCGGCTTCGCCATCGTTGACGAGGCGCTCTGCCGCGAGGGGGGCCGGTTTTACGCCGCCATGCTCGTCGCGCGCGGCGATATGCGCCTCACCGAAGCGCAGCTCCGCCTCGGGCCGGCGCTCATGGCTAAAAGGCCGCCGCTTTTCGCGCCCTATGTTGAGGACGAAATGCGCAAGCTGCGCCTCGCCCTCGAAAAAATCCGGCAAAACGGAGCCGATACCGAAAACGCCGCCGAATATCGGCGGCTGCTCGCTCTTTACGGAGGTGTTTTACATGGTGAAGCTGAGCGAAATAATTGAGTTTATGGAAAGGCGCTTCCCCTTGTCCTACGCTATGGATTTCGATAACGTGGGCCTTTTGGCGGGCCGCGCCGAGGGCGAGGCCGCGAAGGCTTTGCTGTGCCTCAACTGTGATAAATTCGTGGTGGACGAGGCCGTGCGCGAGGGCGCGAGCCTCATCATCAGCCACCACCCCGTGATTTTCGGCGGGATAAAATCCGTCACCGATAAGGACGCGAACGGTGAAATGCTCGTTAAAGCGATTGAGAACGGAATATCAATATACTGCGCCCACACCAACCTCGACAACTGCCCCGGCGGGCTCACGGAGTACCTTTGCTCGCGGCTGGCCCTCACTCCGCTCGAACCCATCGAGGACGGCGCGGGTCGTATCTGCGCGCCGAGGGAGGGGCTTCGGCTGCTCGAGCTTTGCGCGAGGATAAAGAGCGAGCTGGGCGTCGCGTCGGTCTGCACCACGGCGCGTATGAACCGCCCGGTCAAGAGGGTGGCCGTGGTAAACGGCAGCGGCGGCGATATGTGGCGGGCGGCCCGCGAAAAGGGGGCCGACGTTTTCGTCACCGGCGACGTGAAGCACCACGCGGCGCGGGATATGTACCTTGACGACGGGCTGGAATTCATCTCGGTCAGCCACTACGACAGCGAAAAAATCGTCACCGAGCTTTTGTTCGACGCCCTGAAGGAGGCTTTCGGCCAAAGGCTCGAGGCCGTCATCTCGAAGGCCGACTGCGACGCGCTTATAGAGGTGTGACAAGGTATTTTCCGCCCCGCCCCCGCATAGTAATTGTGGGGGAGGGAATGTTATGGGCGAGCTTGCGGCGCTCCTCGCGAGCGTGGTGATATTTGCCGTGCTTGCGCGGTTTTCAAAGGAATCGGCGCTTGTGCTTTGCTGCTTCATAAAAGGGGCGGCGCTGATACTTATATCCAACTGGGTGTTGGGCCTTCTCGCGCTCGAGGGCGTGAGCCTGAACCTGTTCACGGCTCCGCTGGCGGGGCTTTTGGGCGTGCCGGCGGTGGCGCTTTTGTGGATAGTTTCCGTATTTTTTTGAAATAGCTATTGAAATCCGCGAAAAAATATAGTAAAATAGAAGAAAACAAGGAAAGGAAATGATAACCAATGAAACTTTTTATTGATACCGCCATTGTGGAGGACATCAAAAAGGCAAACGATTTGGGCGTAATCAGCGGCGTGACGACAAATCCCTCGCTCATCGCCAAAAGCGGGCGCGATTTTAAGGAGGTTATTCAGGAGATAGCCTCTATCGTGGACGGCCCCATCAGCGCGGAGGTCAGCCCCAACGCCGCCACGGCCGAGGAGATGGTGGCCGAGGCCTTGGAGCTTGTGAAGATTCACAAAAATATCGTCATCAAAATCCCCATGACGCTCGAGGGCCTCAAGGCCTGCAAGCAGCTCACCGCTAAGGGCATAAAGACCAACGTAACGCTGATTTTCAGCTCTACGCAGGCTCTGCTCGCGGCCCGAGCCGGGGCGACCTATGTTTCGCCCTTCCTCGGCAGGCTTGACGACATCGCCATGAACGGCATGAACCTCATTGAGGAAATCGTCGAGATATTCAATGTTCACGGCATCAAGACCGAGATAATCGCCGCCTCCGTGCGCCACCCCATTCACGTTGTGGAGGCCGCCCGCCTCGGCGCGCATATCGCCACGATACCCTATAAGGTTATCGAGCAGATGGCTAAGCACCCTCTCACCGATAAGGGACTGGAGCTTTTCGCGAAGGATTGGGCCGGAGTTAAATAAGCCCTTAATTGATAAACCCGCTCGAAAGAGCGGGTTTGCTTTTGCGCGGGGCGGTATTGTCATTATGCAGAGATGATAGCCGAGCGTACTCTCTACGCCGCGAGCTCACGCAACAAAAAGGCTTCCCATTTGGGAAGCCTTTTATCACAACACATCACGCGCACATCGTGCAAAGAGAGCAGACAAAGCTCCGTCCACGGGCGGCGTTTATTTAAGGTTGGTTTCGGTCGTCACGCCGTCGCCATAGCCGACTATCTCGAGGATATTAAACCACTCGTTGGTGCTGTTGCCGCCGCTGGTAAGGCGAACGTAGCGGGCCTCGGCGCCGACGTCGAGCACGCTCACCTGAACGCCCTGCTCGCTCGCGCCGTCATAAACCTCGGTAAAGTTCACGCCGTCGGAGGAAATTTCCACCTTAAACTTGGTGCTTCTGTCCTCGTAATGCCAGAAGTATATGCCCAGCTTGGCGAACTTCTTTACCTCGCCGAAATCGAAGGTCACGTCGCTGCCGATTTTATTGTTGGCGTAGCGGGTGTCGGGGTCCTTATCATAGGCCATCGAAAGCGCGTTGAAGCTTTCGGGCTCAACGTCGGACTGTGCCGAAACGGGGCTGAAGGCCGCCGGGTCGCGCAGGGCGGGAATGTTGGGAAGGAAGTCCTTTTCGACGGACGTCCAAACGGGTATCTCGCCGGTGGTAAGAATACCGTCGAGCATATTCAGCATACCCTCCTCGCAGGGGTAGAACAAATTCTCCTTTTGTCCGATGGAAACGATTTGCTTATCGTCGTTCCAATAAACCACCTTGCCCAGAGCCTCGCTGGCCGCACGGAGCGGCACAAGGGTGCGCCCGTTCACAACGGCGGGGGCGGTTTCCATTGTTTTGGCCTCGCCGTTCACGGTGTAATCGACGCTACCGACCGTCATAACGACCGATCTGCCGTTTCGGCTGAGGGTGACGGCGCCGGTTTCCTGCTCCCAGCCGACCTCTGCGCCGAGAGCCTCGGCCACGGCGCGAACGGGAACGAGCGTGCGCCCGTTTTCGACAACGGGAGCTGCCTCGAGCGCGCTCACCTTATTGTTGGCGAAGGAATAGGGCGAGCCGATTTTAAGGCTGACCGTAGCGACGGTGCGCTTTTGCAGATAGGGGTAGAAATCGCCCGTCATGCCGCCGCTGTAGCGGGCCATTTCGCAGCCCGCGAGGAGCGTCGCGCCAACGGCGAAATCCTGCGTGTTATCCTTGACGGCGGCCCTGCCGGCCTCGCCGCCCACCCACTGGACGTAGCCGACGCGGCCGCTGTCCTGAATGGCGACCTCGGTCAGGTACTTCCAGCCGCGCAGAGCGCAATCTATATACTCGTCCTCGGGCAGTATGCCGCTGTTGATTCCCCAAAGGAAGCCGTAAGTAAAGAAGGCGGTGCCGCTGGTCTCATAGCCCTGCGGATTATCGTCGGAGCAGGAATAGCTGTGCGCAAGCATGGACTGCGTCCAGAAGCCGCGGCCCTCGTCGTCCACCTTCTGGCAGTCGCGTATCGCGGCGGCAAAATCCTTGTATATTTTAAGGAAAAGCGGGCGGTGCTCCCAGTTATCGGGGGTATCCTGAAGTATTTTGGCAAGGGAGGCGAAAACCCAGCCGTTGCCGCGCGCCCAGAAGTTTTTGGTATTGGCAAGCTCGCCGGGGAGCGGATTGCGCGGGAAAACATAGCCCGCGTCGCGGAAGAACAGATGCTTGAAGTCGGAGGGGTCGGCGGGCTTTGCGCCGTCGGAAAGCTTCGCCGAGGAGGTGTAGGCCTCGCCCTCGGTGGGAATACCCTCCTCGCCGTCGTACATCAGCTCGGCGGCGTAGTTGAAGAATTTGTAAAGGCTGTCGAGATACTGCTTGTCGCCGGTGACGAGGTAAAGCTTCGCCAAAACGGGCATGGCCATGTAAAGGCCGTCGGCCCACCACCAGAAATCATCGTTGCCGCGGGTTATCTCGTAGCCCATAACATCGAGGGCGCGGGCGATTTTGTGCTCGTCCTTATACACGTCGAAGTTATATAGGTCGATGTAGGTTTGGAAGCAGGTCTGCCAGTCGCCGAAAAGTGCGCCGGTGGAGTTCTCGTCGCCGGTGTAGCTCCACGCCCACTTGCTCTTATCGCCGGTGTTGCGGTTGCCCATCCACATATTGGCGTCGGCCCAGTCCTCGGAATACTTGCGGTAGGCCTCGATGCCGGTGAGCATATAGGCCTCCATGTTGCCGGTGTTGTAGGCGCCGCGCTCCCAAAAGGCGGAGCCCAAGTTTTTGCGGTTCGAGGTGATCCAGTAATCGTTCACCTTTTCAATGTAGCCAACGACCTCGTCGCGCGGCATAACGGGCAGCGTGGGCGCCGCCAAAGCCGGAAGCGAGGCCAGGGCCATCACGGCCGCAAGGGCCGCCGCAATAAGCTTTTTCATGATTTTTTCCTCCTTTTTTATATTTTATATCTTTATTTTAACACAAATGAAGCGATATTTCAAGCGTTTTTTATATCCGTATCTCGTCGCCCTTCAGCCCGGGGGCCTCGGCCCTTACCGTAATCACGCCCGTCTTGCCAAGGCTTTGCACCACGGCGGCGCAAAGGCCGTTGAACGCGCGGCGGCGGGAGGCCTTATCGGGCTCGTGGCTCGACGGGTTGCCGTTGCCGACCCCTATTATCTCGGCCCCGTCGGAAACGGAAAAGCTGATTTCGTTATCGGCGTAAGGCACAAGATGGCCCCTCGCGTCGTACACTCCCGCGCGGACGACGATGGCGTCGTCGCCGTCGCGGCGCAGGCGGCGGTCGGTTTCGAGCCGAATTTTCGCGGGCGCGCCGGCGGTTACGCTGTCCTCGCGGCAGACGGCCTCGCCGTCGATTTTGCCCACGGCTCTGAGCCTGCCCGGCTCGAAGGTGACGGGCCAGTCGATGTGGCCGGTCTTATCGAGCTCCCTCTCGCCCAGCGAGCGGCCGTTCAGTATCAGCTCCACGCTGTCGCAGTTGCCGACGATGCGCACGTTGACCTCCTCGCCGGGGGTTTTGAGGCTCCAGTGCGGGAAGAAGTGGACGGTGGGTTCGTCCGTCCACACGGCCTTATAGTAGTACCAAGCGTCCTTGGGGAAGCCGCAGGTATCCATAATGCCGAAGTGCGAATTTATACACGGCCATGCGTAGGGCGTGGGTTCGCCGCGGTAGTCGAAGCCCGTCCACACGAATACGCCCGTGAGGTACGGGTTCGCAAGGTAGTCCTTCCAGCTTTTTTCGTGGGTACAGCACCAGCTTGCGAGGTTCGTTTCGTAGCTTGTGCAGTAGCCGCGTTCGTCGTCGTCGGCATAAACGCCGCGCGTGGTGGTGCTGCTGGTGCTTTCGGTGCATATCATCAGCCTGTCGGGGTGGGCGGCGTGGTCCTTGACGTATTGGTCGCCGCGCTGGCCGTAGTTATAGCCCATGATGTCCAAGCATTCCTCGTAGCCGTTTTCGTTCCAGCCGTGGTTCATGGCGACGGTCGTCGGGCGCGTGGGGTCAAGCTTATGCGCAAGGCGGCGCAGCGTGCTTTCAATGCGCTTGCCCGTTTTTGTGCCGAGAATGACCTCCTCGTTATCGAGGCACCACAGCACGATGCACGGGTGGTTGCGGCTTTGCATAATGAGGGCCTTCAAGTCCTCAATGCCGCGCGGCGAGCTGTCGAGCTTGCGGTTTTCGTTCATCACAAGCATACCGAGGCGGTCGCAGGCGTCGAGCAGGGCCTCGGTGGCCGGGTGGTGCGAGCTGCGGTAGGCGTTGGAGCCCATCTCCTTCAGCTTTTGTATCTTGTACTCGTTTATGCTGTCGGGCAGAGCCGAACCCACGCCCGCGAAATCCTGATGGTTGCAGGTGCCTTTTATCGCGACGGGCCTCCCGTTCAGGAAAAAGCCGTCCTTGGTGAAGGCAATCGTCCTGATGCCGAAGGTCGTTTTATAGCTGTCGGTCACGCGGGTGCCTGTGCCGCGCAGGCGGGTTTTGGCGGTGTAGAGGTTGGGGCTGTCTATGTCCCAAAGCCTCGGGCGTTTCACGGTTATCTCATGGACGACAGTTCTTTCCTCCCCCGCGGCAAGCGACTCGCCTGTGGCCGCCTCGCCGACCTTCTCGCCGTCGGGGCCAAAAATTTCCGTTTCAAGCACGCCGCTCCTGCTGCCGCCGTCGTCGTTTACGAGCGTGGTCGCCACGCGAACGGCAGCCGACCGCCGCGAAACCTTCGGCGTGGTGATATAGGTTCCCCATTTGGCCACGTGGAACCTGTCGGTGACGGTGAGCCATACATGGCGGTAAATGCCGGCCCCCTCGTACCACCAGCCCTCGTACTCGCGGGCGTCTACCTTTACGAACAGCACGTTTCTGCCCTCGTCCCCGTAGCGCAGATAGTCGCTTATATCGAAGGAAAAGGCGGTGTAGCCGCTGAAATGGCTGCCGAGTAGGTGGCCGTTGAGCCAGACCGTGGCGTTACGGGAAACGCCGTCGAACTCAAGCTCCACGCGGCCGCCCTCGTACTCGGCGGGCACGTCGAACACCTTGCGGTAGCAGCCCACGCCCGAGGCGAGATAGCCCTGCGCGTCCCACTCCTTTTTTGAAAAATCTCCGTAAACAACCCAGTCGTGGGGCAGCGTTACGCTTTTCCACGCCCTTTCGTCTATGTCAATCCTTTGTTCCTCGTCGTTGTAGGCAATCTGCGTCCACTCGCCGTCGTTCATCTTGCCGATGTCCGTCAGACCGCCGGTGCGGCCCGCTTTTATGGCGTAGCGAACGTCGATGTCGCCTCGGTAAAACCTCCAGCCGTCGTTGAAGCGTTGACGTATTCTTTTCATTACTTACTCCCCTTTGGCATATTCTACATTTATTATAACGAAAAGATTTGTTTATGTCAACAACTATTTTCCCCGCCCCGCCGCGAAAAAGCGGGGAATTTGACGGCGGCGCGCCCGTGCGCCGGGGTGTTGTTTTCGCTTTTAACAATTAGAAGGGAGCGCCGGCTCGCGCTCCCTTCTAAATAAATTTATATGTGCAGTGATGACACGGGCTTTCGTCCTCAAACGGCGATAAACCGTTCAATGAAATATAGCAATTTTGTTTGGCGGCAACAAGCTCGGACAATAAGATCATCGTCCTGCATTTGTTTTTTTATTAACCCCGCGTCAGCACAGCGGCGTAAATATCCGCAGCACGCCGTCGAGCAGCCATTTCACGAAGCCGCCGCCGATATTTTCGACGGTTTTTTCCTCGCATTTTTCCTCGGTGGCGAGGAAATCCGCCTCCAAGGCCTTCATTATGGACGAGCCGTAAAACAGGGAATTATTCTCGAAATGCAGGAACAGGCTGCGATAATCGAGGTTCACGGTGCCGACGGAGCAGACCGAGCCGTCTATCAGGCAGGCCTTGGCGTGGACGAAGCCCGGAGTGTATTCGTATATCTTAACGCCGGCCTCGAGCAGAGCGGGGTAAAAGCTGCGCGACATACGGAAAACCAGCTTTTTATCCGGCACACCGGGCATGATTATGCGCACGTCCACCCCTCGGCGGGCGGCGCGCACAAACGCGCTTTGCAGCGCCTCGCCGGGCATAAGGTAGGGCGTGTAGAACCACGCGCGCTCCTTCGCCTGCGAAAGCAAGTCCACAAAAAGCTCGTTGCTCGCGGCCTGCTCGCGCAGAGGCGAGTCGTAATAGCTGAGCACAAAGCCGTCGCCCGCGCCGGTTTCCCCGCCGACGGGCGGGATATGCCCCTCGGGGATAGGGTCGCCGGAAAAGGCGTTCCAAAACTCGGCGAACATACGCGCGTAACAGCGGGCCGCTTCGCCCTCGACGCGGAAGCCGATGTCCTTCCAATGACCGTGCTTTTCGATTTTGTTTATATACTCGTCGGCCAGATTCACGCCGCCGCTGAAGGCGACGCGGCCGTCGATTATCAGCATTTTTCTGTGGTCGCGGTAGTTGAGCGTACCCTTAAGGGCGACAAGCGGGTTGAACGCGGCGCAGCGGATTCCCTTCCCGCGCAGCTCGTCGGCGTTTTTGCGCGAATAGGTGGAAAGACTCCCCATGTCGTCGTACATGACGCGCACGTCCACGCCTTGGGCCGCCTTGCGGCTCAAAACCTCGACCATCGAATCCCACATAAGGCCGTTTTCCACTATGAAATACTCCACAAATACGAAACGCTCGGCCTTTTCAAGCTCCGCGAGCATGGCGGGCAGCAGTGCGTCGCCCAGCGGGTAGTACTCCACGCCCCTCGCGCGGACGGCGGGGAAGCCCGTCACGCCGCTGAGCCAACGGAACGTCTGCCCCATGCGGGGGTCGGCGGCGGAAATTTCGTCAAGACCTTCGTCCTCCGGCAGGGGAGGCAGGCTGCCCGCGGCGGCCAGCTTTCTTTTCAGCGGCTTGGTAGTGCGTTTGTTGCCGAAGCATAAATAAAGCAGCGCGCCCACCAGCGGAAAGCTTAGAATTACAAGCAGCCACAGTATTTTATAGGTGCTTTCGTCCTGCTTTGTGATGATGTAAAGCACGAAAAGCAGCGCCAGCAGCGACAGCGCGAAATTGATTGCCGCCGCCCACGGCGCGAGCCATTTCATCAGCGCCAATATCCACAGCGCCTGAATTATCACTGCGGGTATTACGGTGAGAATACGCCTCATAGTTTTGCTCATATGTTATTTCCCCTTTGTTTTGTTTACCATTTAAGATTGCCGAAAAATCCGCGCAGCAGCTTATGCCCGATTTCGCGCCCGATGGTGTTAAATGCGCTGTTTGTGACCTTTGTCACCATCGAAAACTTCTTTTTAAGCTCCCGCTCTCTGCGGTCGTGCTCGCGCTCCTCCTCGTGCTTTTTGCGAATGGCCTCGCGCTCTTGGCGGGCTTCCTCCTTCTCCTGCGCAATACGCTCCTTTTCGGCCTCCTTTTCCTGCTTAAGGCGTTCCTTTTCGGCCTCCGCCTCGGCTTCGGCCTTTTCCTCGGCCTCGCGGGCCTCCTCAAGTACCTCGTAGGCGGAGCGGTTATCCACGGCGTCCTTATACTTAAGCTCCAGCTCCGAGCCGTTCACGATTTTCTCGCGCACGTCGTCGCCGCACGGCCCCATAAAGCTCTGCGGCGGGAGAATGAACGCCCGCTGCACAACCGAGGGCGCGCCGTCCTCGTCGAGGAACGAAACCAACGCCTCGCCCGTGCCAAGCACCATAATCGCCTCCTCGGTATCGAAGGCGGGATTTGCCCTAAAGGTTTGGGCGGCGGTTTTGACGGCCTTCTGGTCGGAGGGGGTGAACGCGCGGAGCGCGTGCTGTATTCTGTTGCCGAGCTGATCGAGAATAGTATCGGGAATATCGGCGGGGTTTTGAGTGATAAAGTATATGCCCACGCCCTTCGAGCGAATGAGCCTTATCACCTGCTCGATTTTTTCTATGAGCGCCTTGGGCGCGTCGTTAAAGAGCATATGCGCCTCGTCGAAGAAGAAGGCCATGCGCGGCTTGTCAAGGTCGCCCACCTCGGGCAGGATTTCGTATAGGTCCGTCAGCAGCCAAAGCAGGAACGTCGAATACAGAAGCGGCTGATTGGCCAGCTTCACGCAGTCCATCACATTAATAACGCCCGCCCCGTTCGACGTGGTTCTTATCCAGTCCCTTATGTCGAGCTCCGGCTCGCCGAAAAAGATGTCGCCGCCGGCGTTTTCAAGCGAGAGCAGCGCGCGGGTTATCGCGCCCACGCTTTGCGACGAAACGTTGCCGTACTGCGTTTGTATCTCCTTCGCGTTCTCCGAAACGTACATAAGCATCGAGCGCAGGTCCTTAAGGTCTATCAGCAAAAGCTGTTTGTCGTCCGCCACGCGGAACGTTATCTCAAGCACGCCCTCCTGCGTGGGGTTCAGCCCCAGCAGGCGCGAAAGAAGCGTCGGCCCCATGTGCGACACCGTCGTCCGCACGGGTATGCCCTTTTCGCCGTAAACGTCCCAAAACACGGTGGGATAATCGCGGAAGGGGAACTCGTCCGTCACCTTGCATTTTTCAAGCTGCTCCGTGACGTGGCTGTTCTCCTCACCGGGCTTGGCTATGCCGCATACGTCGCCCTTTATATCGACCATAAAAACCGGCGTCCCCGCCGAGCTGAGCGTTTCGGCCATCACCTTGAGGCTGATGGTTTTTCCCGTACCGGTCGCCCCGGCGATAAGGCCGTGCCTGTTCGCCATCTCCGGGCGCAGATACAGCGGAGTTTCGCCGGTGGCTATCCATAGCTTTCCGTCGTTCGTATACATTTATGTGCCTCCTAATGCAAAATTGCCCACATATATTCCTATTATACAATAAAATGTAAAAAAATGCAATATAAAGTGTGACAAATTTTCGCCCGATAAATTGGATATATTGACGCGACGGCGGCAGCGGAAAATTTATCGAATGTTTTTTTAATTTCCTCTTGCATTTTTGCCGAAAACAGCGTATAATATATTTGTATGAAATTCAGATTTTCAGAAAATGCAAAGGAGTGATATTGATGTTGGCCGAAATCAGAGGCCGCTCTCAGATAACTATCCCGGCGGAGATAATAAAAAAGCTGGGCATTTCCGAGGGCGATAAGTTTGAAATTACGGAAAAGGACGGCGGAATTTTCCTGTGTCCCGTCGTTGTGTACCCGAAAGAAAAAATGGCAAAAATAGCGAAAATTATTAAGGAAACGGAGGCGGACGTGAGCAGGCAGACCGCTTTCGACAGCGTGGAGGATTTGTTCGCGGATATGGGAATAAATATAGACGATGTATAAGCTGAAATATACAAAGGTCTTTGAAAAGGATTTGAAAAGGCTTTCCGCGTCCGAGCAAAGAGCCGTTGCGCAAAAATTGAAAATTAAAGATTTTTTTAACCCAGAAAAAGCACTTTCAACTTAAAATATTGATACAAGGCGTGTGTCTTTTAATCAAAGATGCACGCCTTTTTCATATTGCGTCGCCTGCGGGATATACTCGCGAAACATTCGCAGTTTGCGGGTAAAAACGTCCGGTTTGATGACCTGCGCAGAGCCGCAAATTTAGTAATGAAGCATTGTGAGTCCCACGAGGGGCGTAGTTTGTGAAACCGTAGATCACCCCTTGGAAAAAAATCTTTTCAGGCCCTTGGCAACCTCCTCCGGTACGGGAACGGGTTTTCTTTCGCTGTCAATAGCCATAATCGGCTCGGCGGCGGTTATTTCGAACACTTCAACGCTCTCGCCGAATTGCCTCAACGCCTCCTCAAATCCGATGCCACGATCCTCCGCGAGAATATAAAGCTGCCCGAAATTTTCCCTGTCCTCCGTTTTTACGGCGCACAGCAGCCCGCCCTGTGGATTTTGCACGGCGCCGCAGGTGAGAATATACTCCGCGTTTTTAGGTTCTGTGATATCCGCCGCCTTTTTTACCCTAGCGGCATATTTTTTGTACTCTGGGTCGTCTTTGTATCTTGTGAAGTTACGCCAACGCGGCTCGGCGATAATCGTACGGAAGGTAGATAGGAAAAAAACAGGAGAAATGTCGGGTATTTCCTGGTCCTTAAACGGAAAATTTTCATATTTCATGGTTATCGCAAGACCGCTGCAGGAATAAAGACATTCACGTTTGCCATATAAAAACGCGGTCTTTTGCGTCACGGCGTTCAGCGTGTCAAATTTAGGCGCGCCGTAAGAAACCTTTGTGCCGTTCGGGAGACCTGCTGCGTTTTCAATCAGCGTGACCGCCGCGTCAAGCGCCTTGTAAGCCGCCTCCTTTTCATCAAAGAAAAGGTAATTATTCGAGAGGCGAAGGAGCGCCATCAGCTTTTCGTGGAGCCACATATCCGGCTTTGCAATGTCCGGGTTGTGGGACAGCTTTTTAAGAAAATCAATCGCAAGCTCACAGCTTTCAATCGCCTCCCGGACGTTGCCGCCATACCCAAAAACCGTCATAAACTCTATCACTCTGCTCACGGCGCCCTGATGCTGATACTGGTACAGAGCGCGCATTTTCATTTCGTCGCGGCCGGCGTAGTATCGCGTCATCAGATTTAATTTGCTGAGGTCAAGCTCCGAGCCGTACTCGAAGATAAATCCAAGTGCGGTATGCTCGTCGGTTTCCGCGTTAAGGTATACGAAGATCAGCCGGTCATGCCAGTAAGTGTCTGTACAGCGTTTTAAGGCGCTTTTTGTGATACTTCGCAAGACATTAAGGTCACGTTTCTCAGCGGGCAATTCGCCAAAAGCGGCAATAGTGTTGCAGACCGCCTCCCAGTCGTCGGGAAACTCCACGCGCCACTTGTTCAAAACCTCAAGTTTTGCCTCCACCCCCTTCGCCGCCCGAAAGCGGGTCATATACTCCCCGCGGCGGGTTTCCATCGCTTTCGGCGAAACGCCCAAGAGGTAATCGATGGTCACGCCGAAATACTCCGCAATAACCGGCAGCATTTCAATGTCGGGATAGGCGGAATTTGTTTCGTAGCGGCTTATCGACTGGGAAGATATCCCCAAGGCCCCGGCAAGCTCGCCTTGAGTTATATTCCGTTCATGACGGAGTTTTTTCAGGTTGGTTCCAAAGCTGAGATTCATAATTGTTCCTCCTCTCCTTAAAATCATTATATCAGAAACTAAATTCAAAGTAAACACCACGTTCAGAGAAAGTTATTCTCGTAAAATGGAAGGCCGCCGGCAGGCGACCGTTGACGGCGTTGTATACTCATAAACCGCCGCCGAGTCCACAAAAAATCGCGCCCCAGAGCATGGGGCGCGATTTGGGTGCAGCGTCGTATTCGGGGCCCCCACAAAGCCGCAGGCTTTCTGGGGAAGAGGAGGAGCAAAGACGGGCTTTGCAAGAGCCGCGAAGGCGGCAACTCGCGAAAAGTCGAAAAGCAAGCGGAGGCGTAAAGAGGGCGGCTTATCCGCCCGAATAGCCGCA
>CANRER010000006.1 GCA_947629615.1 uncultured Clostridia bacterium
TATCGACCTTGTGAAGTGGCAGATACGCATAGCGGCAGGCGTTCCGCTGAATTTTTCCCAAAAGGACGTGTTCCTGCACGGCCACAGCATAGAGTGCCGCATAAACGCCACCGGCGCGGGGTCGGAGCTTAAGCTGCTGCACGTGCCGGGGGGCTTCCGCGTCCGCTTCGACACGGCGCTGTACCTCGGCTGCACCATACCGCCCTATTACGACTCGATGATAGGCAAGCTGATTGTGCAGGCCAAAACCCGCGACGAGGCCATACGCCGTATGCAGTCGGCGCTGGGCGAGCTGATTATGGTCGGCGTGGATAACAACGTCGAGCTTCAGCTTTCCATCATCGGCGACAAGGACTTCCGAAACGGAGATTTCCATACCGACTTTATGAAAACTCACGACTACAAATAAAGGGTGTGATAAGCAGTGATTCCAAAGAGCCTGTTCAAAAAAGCCAACAACGAGCTCGAACACATCGGCCGCACCGTTTACGAGGACTTTGTGGAGGCCACGCAGACCTGCCCCCGATGCGGGTTTGAGCTGACGGCCACCGAGCTTAAGGATAATCACGAGGTCTGCGTCAAATGCGGCCACCACTTCCGCATGAACGCCCGCCAGAGAATAGAGCTGATTGCCGATAAGGACAGCTTCACCGAGCTTTTCGCCGACATGGAGAGCGCAAACCTTCTCTCCTTCCCCGGCTATGACGAAAAGCTGCGCTCGAGCCGCGCCAAAAGCGGCGAACACGAGGGCGTGGTTGTGGGCGAGGCCGCCGTGGGCGGCATACGCTGCGTCATGTTCGTGATGGAATCGCAGTTCATGATGGGGTCGATGGGCTCCGTCGTGGGCGAAAAGGTGGCTCTCGCCTTTGAGCGCGCCACCCGCGAGGGGCTGCCCGTGCTGGGCTTCACCGTCAGCGGCGGCGCGAGAATGCAGGAGGGCATCGTGAGCCTTATGCAAATGGCCAAAACCAGCGGCGCGGTAAAGCTGCACAGCGACGCGGGCCTTTTGTATATCGCCGTGCTGACCGACCCTACCACCGGCGGCGTGAGCGCGAGCTTCGCTATGGAGGGCGACATTATCCTCGCCGAGCCGGGCGCGCTTATCTGCTTTGCGGGGCCGAGAGTCATCGAGCAGACGATACGCAAAAAGCTGCCCAAGGACTTCCAAACAGCCGAGGTCTTGCTCGAGCACGGCTTTGTGGACGCCATCGCCCCCAGAAATATCCAGAAGGAAATGCTTGTGAACCTTCTTGCCCTGCATGAAAAGGAGGCGAGCGAATGAGCACAGCCTACGACAGGGTGCAGGCCGCCCGCGCGAAGGGCCGCCCCACCTCGGTTGACTATATAAACAACATTTTCACCAACTTTCAAGAGCTTCACGGCGACCGCCGATTCGGCGACGACGGGGCCATAGTGGCCGGCATAGGCCGGCTCTCAGGCCTGCCGGTGACGGTTATCGCGCAGGAAAAGGGCCAAACCACCAAGGAAAAAATCGCCCGCAACTTCGGCTCGCCCAATCCCGAGGGCTACCGCAAGGCTCTGCGCCTGATGAAGCAGGCCGAAAAGTTCGGCCGCCCGGTCATCTGCTTTGTGGACACCTCCGGCGCGTATCCCGGCCTCGGCGCGGAGGAGCGCGGGCAGGCCGAAGCGATAGCCGAAAATCTGATGGAGATGATGACCCTGCGCACGCCGATAATCTCGGTGCTTGTGGGCGAGGGCGGCAGCGGCGGCGCGCTCGCGCTGGCCGTCAGCGACGAGGTGTGGATGATGGAAAATGCCATCTACAGCGTCATCTCGCCCGAGGGCTGCGCCTCGATACTGTGGCGCGACGCGAAAAAGGTCAAGGAGGCCAGCGAATGTCTGCGCCTCACCGCCGAGGATCTCTATTCCCTCGGCGTTATCGAGCGGATTATCCCCGAAAGCGGCAAGGATTTCACCGCCGCGTACATGAATTTGCGCACATGGCTCAAAAAGGCGCTGGACGACCGCGCCGGCCTTTCCCCGGAGGAGCTTATCGAAAGACGCTACCGGCGTTTTCGGAAATTCGGCTCCCCCATATCCGAAAATGAGGTGACCGAATGACAGTCATAAAAGCTATTATCCTCGGCCTTATACAAGGCCTGACGGAGTTCCTGCCCGTTTCAAGCTCCGGCCATCTGGCCATAGCGGGCGCAATCATGGGCATGGACCCCGAGGCCGACAGCCTGCTTTCCTTCAATATACTGCTCCACGTGGCAACGCTGGCGGCGGTGCTGATAGTTTACCGCGAGGATATTTTTCAAATGATAAAGGCCCTTTTCGCCATGCTGGGCGACATTTTCACCGGCAAAGGCGCGGGTCTTAAAAAGGACGTATACCGCAGGCTCATTGTTATGCTCATTGTCGGCACGCTGCCCGCCGTGGCGGCCGCGCTGCTTTTCGGCGATATAATCGAAAACCCGTCCCTCTGGCTTATAGGCGTGTTCCTTATGGTGACGGCCTTGCTGCTGCTTTTAAGCGACCGCATAGCCGGCGGCGGGAAAACCGTCGAAACCATGTCCTCGCGCGACGCCTTAATCGTGGGCTGCTTCCAAGGGCTGGGCGTGTTCCCCGGCATAAGCCGCAGCGGCAGCACGATAGTCGGCGGCCTGTTTTCGGGCCTTGAAAAAAACACGGCGGTACGCTTTTCGTTCCTGCTGTCCATACCGGCCATTCTGGGCGCGATGGTTCTCGACGTGAAGGATCTGTTCACCGGCGCGAGCGTCCTGCCCTCGCCCGCCTGCGTTATCGCGGGTATGCTGGTCGCGGGGATAAGCGGCTATTTCGCCATTCGCTTCATGCTGGCGGTGGTTCGCCGCCGGCGGCTGGGAGTGTTCTCCCTCTATTGCGCCTTGGCCGGAGTGGTGGCGATTATCCTGAATTTCACACTACGTTAAAGAGGTTACATAATGGCTAAATCCACTCCTCAAAAAAATACCGAGCGCAGCACCAAGCCGCGCGGCGCGGCGGCCTCCGCCGCCCCCGCGAAGCCCGCTAAAAAGGCGGTGAAAAAATCGGCCAAGCCAGCCAAAAAGGGCGGCAAGCTCGATTCCCGCTTAAGCCGCGAGATAAGGCTGATACTTTTTGTTTTCGTCTGCTTCATGCTGGCTATGAGCTACTACACGCCGTTTTTCGGCGTGGTGGGCAGCTTTATCAAAAATCTCGGTATGTTTTTCTTCGGCTTCGTGGCCTACATAGTGCCTGTTTTTGCCGCGCTGGCGGGCTTCCACGTGCTTATCAAGGGCACGCTCAGCCCGAACACCCACCGCTTCGCGGCGGCGATTTTGGCGTGCGTGTGCATAGCGGGCCTTTTCACCGTACACAGCTATCGGCTCAACCCCACGCTTTACGGCGAGGGCTACACGGCTGACGAGATAACCGCCGCCATCGAGAACAACCCCGGCTATATCCGCTACGAGTACTCAGGTCCGTTCGACCTGCTCTCGAACGTTGTGAACGCCGGCAAGGAGGGCAACGGCGGCGGCATACTGGGGTATTTGGCCTCCATTCTGTTTATTCGCCTTCTCTCGCCCATCGGCACAACGGTTCTGCTTTGGGCGATAATGCTCGCGCTGACGGCGGTGGCTACCGGCAAGGCCCCCTTCCTGTACCTGTCCGGGCGCGTAAGCGGCCTGATAAACGACATACGCGAAAAACGCGCCGAGGCCGATACCGAAACCGACCTCGGGGACGAGCCTCCCTTTGAGCCGTCCGACGAAACGCACGCGAAGGCTGAAAAGGGCGCAAAAAAGAAGGGTAAAAAGAGCAAGAAGGGCAAACAGAACCCGTTCGCCGCTCTTGCCGCCCTGTTCACGGGCGACGACGAGCCCGCCCCGAAAAAGGGCAACGCGGCGAAGGGCAAAAATAAGAAAAAGCGCCCCAAGGGCGAAAGGCCCGCCGAGGTCAGCAAGGTCGAGCCGCAGCTCGTTCTGCCCCCCACGGGCGAGGCCGAGCAGGTGCGCGTAAATATGTTCGACAATCCGGCCTCGGGCGAGGAAATCCCCGAGGATATAGAGGAGCTCGCCATGGCCGAAAGCGGCGGCGTTCCCGCGAAGAAGGAGGACGCTGCGCCCATTCCCGTCACCGACGACGAAATAGATACCGACTATATCCCCTACTCCTTCCCCCCGATGAAGCTTTTGGGCCGCGAAAAGCCCGGCAAGGACACCACCTCTCAGGATGACGTGCGCCGCATGGGCCAAAAGCTTATCGAAACGCTGGCCTCCTTTGGGGTTGAGGCGAGGATAAACGAAATAACCCGCGGCCCGGCGATAACACGCTTTGAAATATCGCCCGCGGCGGGCGTTAAGGTGAACAAAATCGTCAACCTTTCCAACGACATAGCCCTCAATCTGGCCGCCGTGTCGGTGCGCGTCATCGCGCCGATACCGGGCAAGGCCGCCGTCGGCATCGAAATACCGAACGACAAGGTGTCCATCGTGCGCCTGAGGGACGTTGTGGATACCGACGAGTTCCGCTCGTTCAAAAGCAAAACGGCCTTCGCCCTCGGCAAGGACGTCAACGGCCGCGTAATCATCGCCGATATATCCAAAATGCCCCACCTGCTCATCGCGGGCGCGACGGGCAGCGGTAAATCGGTGTGCATAAACTCGCTAATAACGAGCATTATTTATAAGGCCGACCCGAACGAGGTCAAGCTTATAATGATAGACCCCAAAATGGTGGAGCTTGGCGTTTATAACGGCATACCCCACCTGCTCATTCCCGTTGTTACCGACCCGAGGCGCGCCGCCGGCGCACTGAACTGGGCCGTTCAGGAGATGATAAAGCGTTACAAGCTGTTCGCCGAAAACAACGTGCGCAACATGAGCGGCTATAACGAGCTGGCCGAAATGTCCGGCGAGCGCAAGCTTGAACAGATAATTATTATCGTGGACGAGCTGGCCGACCTTATGATGGTCAGCGCGAAGGAGGTCGAGGACAGCATTTGTCGGCTGGCGCAGATGGCCCGCGCCGCGGGAATGTACCTCGTTATCGCCACACAGCGGCCCTCGGTTGACGTTATCACCGGACTTATCAAGGCCAACGTACCCAGCCGAATTGCCTTCGCGGTGTCGAACCAGATAGACAGCCGCACAATTCTTGATATGGGAGGCGCCGAAAAGCTGCTCGGCCGCGGCGATATGCTGTTCCTGCCGATGGGCGCGAACACCCCCACCCGTATTCAGGGCGCTTTCGTTTCCGACGCGGAAACCGAAGCCATAGTTGAATTTGTCAAGCAGGATTTCACCGCCAAGTATGACGAGGACGTGATAGAGCATATCGAGCGGGGCGTTGAGTCCGACAGGGATAAAGAGGAAAACGCCGGCGACGCCGACGAAATGCTCCCCGCCGCCGTCAAGGCCGTGGTGGAGGCCGGGCAGGCCAGCGCGTCGCTGCTTCAGCGCAGGCTGAAGGTGGGCTACGCCCGCGCCGGCAGGCTGATAGACCAGCTGGAGGAGCGCGGCATAATCGGCCCTCACGAGGGAAGTAAGCCCCGCGAGGTGCTTATATCCCGCAGCCAGCTGCTGGAGATGGAGGCTTCCGGCGAGGACTTCGAGTAAAAACAAGGGGCCGTAAAAAAATACGCGCAGAACGTTCAAGGGCTTAATGGATTGATATAAGTAATGTTAAGCTTTATAATATAATTATAATTGATGAATTAATGTGGAAAACCCGCTCTTATGAGCGGGTTTTCTTGTTTTCTAAGCCCTTGAACTATGAACGAAAATCACCCTCGGCGTACCTCTGTACGCCGTCGGGAGTGCTTGCTCGTCGGCTAAAGCCTCCTGCGCGAGCTGATTTTCGTCCATTCTGCACGATTTTTTCGGCCGGCCCCCGTGCGCGTCGAGCTGTAGAGCAAATTCTTTCACATTTAAGGCAGAACGTTCAGCTTAAACGTTTCGTCCGCGACAGGCTTTCCGTTCGCGAAGATCTGCACGCGCACGTCCACTGCCGCCGGCGTAAGCCTACTCCCCGTTTCACAAAAAATAAATCACGGTTATGTACCGTTTAGTTTATTGTACCAAATTCCCAAAGCCCTTGTCAAGTTCATTCATTTTTCGTTTCAATCATTTTGCGCAAAACGAATTTTACGCCGCGTCGGCGCGTATAATTAATTCGGTGATGTCGATGCTGACAGTTCTCGCCGCCGAAAAAGAAGGCGGCCTTTTTTCGCCCCCGCTGCGGAAATCACGCGCGGAGGCGGCGGACATATACTACGTTAAAAAGCCGTCGGCCGCAAAGCGGTTAAGGAAAATGGGGATAAGCCGAGCTGCGCTCGCGCCCTCGGCCAAGGAGCTGTTCCCCGAAGCGAGGCCTCTGCCCGCCGAGTGGGAGCGCTTTTTGCCGCTGCTGCCGAAGACGCTTCAAAAAAGAGCCGCCCTCCCCTTAGACGAGCTTTTCATCTCGTCGCGGCCCGACCTCGCCGCCGAAATCGTGGAGCTTTGCGCCGACTGTGCGCGGCTGTTCACCGTAATCAGCGCACAGGAGCTCGACAGCGACGTTTTCGACAGGCTGTATTTCAACAAGGGGCTCATCATGCGCCGCGTCAGCGCGCCGGGCAGCCGAGTGGGGCGGCGCGCGCTCTGTGTGAGCGACGGGGGCCGCCCGCCCCTCGGGGTGGGAAACGTGGAGCTTGCGAAGCTTGGCCGCGCCGTAGTCAGCGGCGGCCCGCTCGATTCTCTCGCCGAAATCGGCCTCACGCCCACAGCCGCGCTGTACGACTTCGCCGGCCTGCCCCTGCCCGAGGGCGGCGTTACGGCGCAAACGGGCGACGAAATTTTTTGTCTTGACATCGGCGGGATTTTGTAATATAATATTTTAGTATAAAGCAAATGAATGGAGAGGTGTTTTTTTCATGGCCGCAAAACAGGTATTACTTACAGCCGACGGCTTCAAAAAGCTCCAGGACGAGCTGGAAAATCTTAAAACGGTGCGCCGTCAGGAAAACAAGGAGGCCATCAAGCGCGCCCGCTCCTTCGGCGATTTGTCCGAGAACAGCGAGTACGACGAGGCCAAGGAGGAGCAGGCCTATATCGAGCGGCGCATAGCCGAGCTTGAGGGTATGCTCGTCAACGTGAAAATTATCGACGACGAGGTTGTGGATACCGACATCGTGACGGTCGGCTCCACCGTTAAAATAAAGTGCTTGGACGACGGCGAGGAGGATATTTACGCCATTGTCGGCTCTACCGAGTCGAACCCGCTCGAGGGCAAAATTTCCGACGAATGTCCCGTGGGCAAGGCCCTGCTTTCGCATAAGGTCGGCGAAGTGGTGAATATCGAGGTTCCCGACGGCCTCGCCTCCTACGAGATTTTGGCTATAGAACGCTGACGCGTGCCTATCATCGCTTACAGACGTTAAGGGCATAAAATAAGAAAATTCGCTCGTAAGGGCGAATTTTCTTCATTAATACATTAAGTCATTCAGCCCTTGAACGGTCTGCGCGACTTTTTTTGTGCGGGCCCGCATATAATTCCCACGCTACCCCTCCAGCCACTGCTGCATAATTTTGCGGGCGATAGGCGCACAGGCGGCTCCGCCGCTGCTGCCGCTATACTCCTGAAACACGGCGACGGCTATCTGCGGGTCTTCCTTCGGGGCGAAGCCCACGAACCACGCATGGTCGCGGCCCTCGCGCTCGTTTTGGGCCGTGCCTGTCTTGCCGGCAACGTCAACCCCGCGTATACGCGCGTTCGCGCCGGTGCCGCTTTCGACGCAGGCGAGCATATAGTCGGAAAGCGCGTCGGTGACGACGGCGGGCGCGACGCGGCCAAAGGCCTCGGGCTCGGCGTCGTAAACCGAAACTCCGTTCGGCGAAACGACGCTCTGCACCAGATAGGGCTTCATCATAATGCCGTTATTCGCCACGGCCGCCGCCACGACCGCCATATTTAACGGCGTCGTCAGCAGCTTGCCCTGCCCGATGCCCACGGCCGCCAGCTCCGTTTTGCTCATGTCGGCGCCGTAGCTCCACGCGGGGGAGCTCGTTTCTATATCGAAGGGTATCTTTTTTGTCACCATAAAGTCCTCGGCGGCCTTTTTAAGCGTGTCTGCGCCAAGCTCCACGCCAAGCTGCGAGAAAAACACGTTGCTCGAATATTTGAAGCCCTCGCGCAGACCTATCTCGCCGTATTCGGAACCGCCGGCGTTGCGGAACGCGCGGCCGTCTATCTTGACGCTGCCCTCGTCGTCCACGGAAAAATCGCCCAGCCCGTTTTCGAGAGCCGCCGCCGCCACGGCTATCTTAAAGGTGGAGCCGGGGGCGTAAAGGCCCTTTGTGGCGCGGGGCAGGAAGGGGCTGCTTTCGTCCTCGGAAAGGTCGGCCCAGCTTTCCACAAGCTCGTCCTCGTTTGGGTCGAAGCTCGGGTTGGAGTAAAGGCAGACGACCTCGCCCGTTGAAGGCACAATCGCCACCACCGCCCCGTTGCGGCCGTTCATCGCCGAGGCGGCAACGCGCATAAGGTCGTGGTCGATGGTCGTCACAAGGTCGCAGCCGCGCTTAAGCCCGCCGTTTTCCTCATCCATATCAATGCCGTACTGTATTATCTCGGTCAGGCTTTCGGTCTTGAGAAGGTAGTCATTGAAGCTGAGCTCAAGATTGGTTTTGCCGTAGCTGCGGGTATTGTAGCCTATAACGTGAGCGTAAAGCGAGCCGTAAGGGTAAACGCGCTTTTGCCCGCCGTCGCCGACCTCGCTTTCGGCCAGCACAAGGCCGCTTCGGTCAAGTATGGAGCCGCGCAGCACGCTTTCCTCCTTTTCCCACAGGCGGCGGTTATAGTTGGACGAAACAAGGTCGTCGGCCTTAAAAAGCTGAAAATACGTCAGATAAATGAAAATCGAAAAGAACAGCGCGCACATGAAAACCAGCGAAGCGATAATCTTTTTGTTAGAGTTCATCGGTGGTTTCCTCCTTTATGGCGCTGATGGCTTGGAGTATGCCGTAGGCCGCGAAGGTGGTCAGCATACTGCTGCCGCCGTAGCTGATGAACGGGAGCGTTATGCCGGTCAGGGGTATCATCTTGGTAACCCCACCAATGATGATAAAGCTTTGCAGCCCCAGCATGAGGCTCAGGCCGAAGGCCACGGCCTTGTTGAAGCGGTTCGTGCAGGCGAGCGCGATTTTAAGCCCCCTATACGTCAGCACAAAGTACAGCATGACGATGGCGAAGCCGCCCAAAATGCCCATCTCCTCGCAGATGGCGGAAAAGATGAAGTCGGAATGAACCTCGGGAATGAAGTAGACGCTCCCCTCGCCTATGCCCCTGCCGCCGAAGCCGCCCTCGCCTATGGCGAAAAGGGACTGCGTTATCTGGTAGCCCTTGCCCGAGGCGTCGGCGAAGGGGTCGAGCCAAGCCTCGACGCGGGTTTGGATATGGCCCATGTATTTCAGGCCGAGCGCGCCCACGCCAACAGCCGCCGCCGCGTTGAGCAGCAGATACCCGCGGCTCGCGCCGTAGACATAGATGAAAAAGAAATACGTCGCGAAAAACAGCAGAGCTATTCCCCACTCCCGCTGAAGCAGCAGAAAGCCCAAATTCACGGCCGTCACCGCCGAGGCCGAAAGCAGCCGCACGGCGTTCGGCCCGAGGCGCGGGCGCGGCGCTTTTTCGGCGTCGGTTTTCTTTTTTTTGCCTTTTTTTGCGGGCGGCGAGGTGAAAATCGCGGCCAGCGTCAGCACAAAAAATATCCTGATAAGCTCGCTCGGCTGAATGGAAAGCCCGTTTTCGCCGCCGAGGATTATCCAGTTGCGGGAGCCGTGCGATGTCCGCCCAAAAATCAGCGTAGCCGCGTAAAGCGCGACGCTCAGCCCCACATACAGCGGCGCGAGCTTCGGCAGCAGCCTGCGCATGGCGAGAAATACGAGCATGGCCAAAAAGTAGCAGGCCGTGCCTAGCAAGAACCATTTAAGCTGACGAACGCCGTAGGCCGTGCGAATACGAAGCTGCATTATGCCGCCGACCGAGCCGAGCATGGATATGATGAGAAAGAGATACGGGTCGCCGAAGCCAGCGAAGCGGACGACCGTGTAGCAGATTATACTCACAACGCAAATTGCCCCCGTAAGCACAAGGGCCTCGGCGCTGCGCGAGCCGCCGGAAATCGAGATAAGGGCCGCGCCGACGGCGTTGAGCAGAATGATATAGAACAGGGGTTTCATGCTTTTGGCTTCGCTCATTCGGCCACCCCCTTGGGCATGACGAAAATGAAGTTGAGCCTGCCGATGGAGATTTTGTCGCCGTCGATAAGCTCAACGGCCTCGTCGCCCAGCTCGTCGCCGTTGAGGAAGGTGCCGTTGGTGCTGTCCAAATCCTCGATGAAAAAGCTGCCGTCGGCCTTGTATATGCGACAATGGCGCACGCTCAGATACTTGTCCGGCAAGCGAAGCGTACATTTCGCCCCGCGCCCGATAATCTCGTCGTCCTCCAGCTCGTAGCTTTCGTCGATGTTAAAATCAAGGTCGCGCCGCAGATTTATCAGCTTCAGGTAAGCGTCGGCAAGGTTGCCGCTTTTTTTGCGGTTCATGGCGCGGATATCGAAGTATATCATTCTGATTATGGAGTAGATGAAAAGATAGATTATTATGACGAAAATATAGGTCAGTATCTTTGAAAGTATCTCGCCCATGCTTCCGCCTCCTTTTCGCTATTTTACGGCGTTTCTTATCGCGGCGGCCATAACCCTTGCCGCGAGAGTCCCCGCAAGATCCACGCTCGACGAAACGTCGCCCACGCTCATCGCGTATACCGTGTCGCCGTCCATTGTGGTGTGTACGGGGCGTATCGAGCGGGAATAGCCGTCCTGCGCCATTTGCGCGATTTTGGTCATTTCGGCCTTGGTAAATTTGCCGTTTGTTATCACCACGCCGATGGTGGTGTTGCCGGGCGGCATTTCAGCCATTGAGTAAAGAACGCTTTCGCTGTCGCGGAAGCCCTTTTTGTCCTCGGTGAGAAGCCCGGCGATTATCTTGCCGCTCTCGAAGTCGATAACGTCGCCGCAGGCGTTGACGGCAACCACCGCCCCCACCTTAAGCTCGCCGAGCTGCACGGCGTACATTCCGAGCCCCGACTTCATCGCGAACTCCGCCCACGGTGGCGCCGGTTCCCGCTCCCACGAGCTTTCCGCCCTTGGGGCGGCAAAGCTCCGCGTTTTCGCAGGCCCGCTTCGCCATAGCCTTATCGGGGCGGACGCGGCTGCTTCCAATACCGAGGTCGAATATGCAGGCCTCGCAGACCAGCGGCACGACCGCCGGCTCCACGCGGACGCCCACGCCCTTATTTTCAAGATATTCCATAACGCCGCCGGCGGCGTCGAGGCCGAACGCGCTGCCGCCACTCAAAAGAACGGCGTGTATGGCCGAGCAGGTCGCCTGATGGCTCAAAAGCTCGGTTTCGCGGCTGGCGGGGCCGCCGCCGCGCACGTCCACTCCAGCCGGTGCGCCGCGCTCGCAGATAACGACGGTACAGCCCGTCATAGCCGCGGCGTCCTCGGCGGAGCCTATCTTCACATTTTCAATTTCGCTTATGTCAATCTCACGCATCGGCCCGCACCCCCACTGCTTTTTTCACGGCCTTGCATACGGCCACGGATATGATTACCGCCACAAGGGCCTCGGGTATGCCGTTCACAACTACGGTGGAGCGGAGGATAAGGCTGAACGCCTTGCCCACAACGCCGGCGTAATCGTCGGCGAATATCATACCGATAAGCCCCATTACCAAAACCGTGTTTGTCAGCGAGCCGGCAAACGCGCCCACGCCCATCGCCACGGTTTCGTTTTTGGATGCCTTCTTAACGATGGCGTATATGTAATAGGACACTATTCCTATAAGTATGCGCGGCACAAAGGCTATGACAAGCGCCCACAGACTGCCGCGCCCGAGGCCCGGCACCGGCACAAGCGGCGAAAACGCGAAGGACGTCGCCATAGGGGCGAAGCTGGCCTTTAGAAAGCTCGCCAGCCCGAAAACGCCGCCCAAAGCCGCGCCGAACTTAGGCCCCATGATTATCGCGCCGACTATGACGGGTATGTGCATGGTGGTGGCGTTGATTGCGCCAAGGGGTATCATGCCAAGGGGAGTGATGAACAGTATGCCGATTATCGCCACGAACATGGCGAACAGCACAAGCTTTTTCGTTTTTTTCATTGTTGTCACCTCTTACTTATATTTAAGAACCGTGAACGAGAACGGCGCAAGCGTGTACTCGCCGCCCTCGAAGGCCTCGCTGACGGGGGCTACGCGGTCCTTATGCTCCATAGTGTTTACCGCTTCCAATATTTTGCGGCCGTGAAGCTCGCCTCGGGCCGTGAGGCTCTCCGCCTCGCCGCCCTCACAGCCCAGCTCGAGCCTTATCGGCTTCGGGCCGGCGTTCACGGCCTTAAGTATCACTTGCCCGTCCTTCACTCCGGCGGAAAGGTAAAGCCCGTCGCACCCCACACACGAAAGCTCCGCGGTGTAGTCCGGCACGTTGCGGCTAAACATTTGCTGCACGTAATACGAAGGCGTCAGCATTACCTCGCTGCTGTTGAAGAAAATCAAGTCCGGCGTCCACTGAGTGAAGCCCTCGCGGGCAAACAGCGGAGCGTAGGCCGCCAGACGCACCACGTCGGCGTTGCGCTCGAAGCCCGTCATCATAGCCGCCTCGGCCAGCGCGGCCTCAAGACTGTTGGGCCTCGGCTGGTGGCCGTGGATATGGCAGGCGTACTCCCCGGCGAAAACCCTCGGGCCGGAGCGGTCGTAATTGTCGTAGCGGTGAGCGTTGGCGAAAAGCCAGCGCGGCGGCACGTAGTAATGCTCGTCAACGGCATAGGCGAAGTCGCGCCCCTTGTCGCCAAGCCAGCTCCACGCCTTGTCAAACTCCACGCCCTCGGCGCTCGGGCCGGAGGAGCTTATCAGCTTAATTTCGGGGTGTTTTTCGGCGATAACGCGCTGAAAGGCCTCGTACCGCTCGAAATAGCCCTCCTCCCACTGTTCGTTGCCGATGGCCAGATACTTAAGCCCGAAGGGCTCCGCGTGGCCGCATTCGGCCCTTTTCGCACCCCAAGGGCTGCTCGCGGGGCCGTTTGCGAACTCGATAAGATCAAGCGCGTCTTGGATATATTCGTCAAGCTCCCCGAGTGGAACTACCTCGTCGCACTGATACTGGCAGCCCATGCCGCAGTTCAGCACGGGCAGCGGCTCACAGCCGAGATCCTCGCACAGCAGGAAATACTCGTAAAACCCGAGACCAAAGCTCTGGTAATATTCGGGGGCGTAAACTCCCACGCCGCCGTCCTGCCAGCGGTTCCAGTTGCCCCTTCGGGTTTCTATGGGGCCGATGGTGTCCTTCCAGCGGTAGCGGTTCGCAAGGCCGTTGCCCTCGACAATACAGCCGCCGGGGAAGCGCATAAAGCCGGGCTTCAGCTCCTTCAGCGCCTGCGCCAGATCGGCGCGGAGGCCGTTTTCGCGGCCCATAAAGGTGTTTTTGGGGAACAGCGAGCACATATCGACATCTATTTCGCCACCGTCCTCGAGGACAAGCCTCGGCTCCGCGCCGACGACCGTCCTATCCGCCTTGAGCGTGGCGGAACGCTTTTCCCACTCCCTCGGCGCGCCGTCGAACGACGCGGAGGCCACGGTTTCGCCGTCCTTTACAAGCAGGAACGTTATCTTTCCCTCATATTTGCCGCGCGAATAGAACGAAAAAACGTATTCCTCGCCCTCGACGAGATAGCACCCCTCGTAGGCGCGGTTCGATATGCCGCCGCCAGCCTCGGCCCTTATGCGGGCGTAGCCGGGGTTCACGTCGTTCATCGGGCTTTCGCTGTGGGCTGAAAGCTCGCAGCGGCCGACGGGCCGCCACGCGGCTACGGGCGAGTTATAGGGGTTTATTTTGGTGGGGAAAAAGTCAAAGGAGCGGTTTTCGAGCATTTCGCCGTAAAGCCCGCCGTCGGCGGCGTAATTGATGTCCTCAAAAAATATGCCGAACATATGGGGGTTTACATCTTTAAGCCGCTTATTTTTGTCAACCTTCAGTATCATTGTTACCTTCCTCGTTTTTTCTGTTTATTATTTTCCCTGTTTCGGTATCCACATAGCCAAGGTCGCGGTAATCTCCGGTGCGCACCGGCAGGCCTTTTTTCTTAAGATGAACGTTCACCGCGCCGGATATGATGTCATACAGAACGGCAAACAGCGGCACGCCGCACACCAGTCCCCAAAAGCCGAACAACCCGCCAAAGACCAAAATCGAGAACATAACCCAAAAGCTGGATATACCGATAGAGTTGCTGAGTATCTTGGGGCCGATGATATTGCCGTCAATCTGCTGCAAAACCACAATGATTATCAGGAAGTACAGGCAGCGCAGAGGATTTGCCAGAATAAGGATTACCGCTCCCGGCACCGCGCCGATGAACGGGCCGAAGAAGGGGATAATATTCGTAACGCCCACGATGAAGCTGAGCAGCATGGCGTAGGGTATGCGGAAGATAGAGAGCAGCACAAAGCACAGCACGCCGATTATGGCGGAGTCTATGATTTTGCCCACGAAAAAGCCGCCGAACTTTATGTGCGCGAGCCTTGCCGTCCTTGTGAGGCTGTTGGCGTTGGCCGCGGGCAGCATGGCGTAAACCACCTTTTTGGTCTGGGCCACAAAGGTTTCCTTGGCGGCCATAACGTAGATGGAAACAATAACGCCGACAACGATGTTGAACGTGCCTGTCACGGCGTTAAACACCCCGCTCGACAAGCTTGCCGCGAACGAGCCGACACGCGGCATCAGCTTCGACACCTTATCCATAAAGCCGGGGAAATCGCCCACAACGGAGGTGAAGTCGGTATAGAACCGGCCTATCTGCGCCATTATCCAGTCGCGGACGGCGGGGTTGCCCTCCAGCAGGCGCGACACCCAGCGGCGCATGGTTATAATGTATACGGGCATATTGTCGATTATGACCTGAATACTGCTCATAATCTCCGGCACAACGAGCTTTATCAGCACCGCCACGACGCATATCATAATGCCCCAAGCCAGCACAACGCTTATGCCGCGCACGATGCGGCAGCTTTTAAGGCTTCTTTTGTCGAACAGCTTAAGCCTGAACAGCCATCGCTCGAACATATTGAGCAGCGGCGTCAGCAGATAGGCGAACACAAGTCCGTAAACGATGGGTCTGAGGCAGCCCAAAAGCGTTTTTACCCCCACCGTCAGCAGCGGTATCTGGTGCAGCACCTGATTTGCCAGTATGGACACCACCACCACGGCAAAGGCTGTCAGCCCAAGCTTGACGTATTTTTGGTCGTCGTCATTCCATTTGAATTTCATCGTGAACTCCCCGTTTTTCTATATAATACCAAGTTTATTTTACTACTGTTTGGCTAAAAAAGCAAGCCTTTTATTGTTACAACACAATTACAAAAGGAGCGCCGAGTCGGCGCTCCCTACGGAATAAAGATGCATACTTAGCTAAAAATCATTCGTCGGAGGAGGATTTACTTGAAGGTTTATTTGTGCTGACCTTAGCGTTATCGGGGGTGAGAGCGTTCTTTTCGGCGGCGGCGGCAAGAGCCTCGGCGCTGCCGTAGCCGAACTCCTCGGCGACAAGGGTTTCAATCTCCTTGGCGGAGGGCTCCCAATAGGATATGCCGCGTATGTCGCGGAAAGCCCCGGGAAGGGTGAAGGTTTCGATGCCGACGGCCTCCTCGCTTTCGGCCTCGCCGCCGTCCTCTGCTTCGCCGTCCGGCTTGGAGGCGGAGGCGTCCAGAACATTTTTGGCTATGCCGACGGCCTCGGCCAGCGTCATATCCGTATCGACGTTACTCAGCACGGTTTCGTATATCTCCGGCACCTTCGCAAGGCCGGTGGGGTTGACCTTTTGCTTGATAAGCTCCTTCAAAACGTCCTGCTGAACGGCCACGCGGTCGATGTCGCCGTCCGTATAGCGGCGGAAGCGCACAAGCTGCTCCGCCTTATCGCCGTCCAAATGCTGCATACCCGGCTGGAGGTCGATATACAAATCCTGCCACGGGTCGCTGTACTTCATGCGCTGAGGAACGTCGTAGTCAAAGCCGCCGAGAACGTCGATAACCTGACGGAAGGCCGCGAAATTTATGCAGGCGTAGTGGTGTATGGGTATGCCGGTGAGCTCCTTAACGGCGCGAATGGCGTACTCGTCGGCGCGGTCGTGCCCGTCGGAGGTTTGCTGCTTCTTGCCGTAGGCGTGGGCGGCGTTTATCTTTTCGGTGCGGTTATTATACAAAATACGCGTGTCGCGCGGTATGCTTAAAACCTTTATCCGCTTCTGCTTCGGGTCGATGTGATAAACCATCATTACGTCCGTCAGGCCGCCCTCCGCGTCCGTACCCATGAGAAGCACGTTATACTCCTCCTTGGGAGCGGGTTCCTCAAGCTCGCGGTACACGTTGACGGAAAAGTCGCTGTCCATTTGCGACGTGAGCTTTTGGGCGGTGAAAATCCCCGCCGCCGACGCGGCGAACATCAGTATTACCACAAGCAGCACCGTCAAATATTTTCTGAAGGTCACGTTTAAGCCCTCTCTTTATCTCGTATTTTCATACCCTAAATTATACCACATACCGGGACAGGTTGTCAATTAAATTTGTAAAATTTACAAAAAGGAAATAATTTGTGTTATTCATTCATCATTCTACATTCCTCGGCGTCCTTGGCGATTTGGGCGGCAAGCTCGTCCACCGAGGCGAAGCGGCGTTCGGGCCGAAGGAAGCGCAGCAGCGACACCGTGACCGTTTTGCCGTAAAGGTCGCCGTTGTAGTCGAGTATGTGGGCCTCTATCCTAATATTTTTGTCGCCGACGGTCGGGTTTATACCGAAATTCGCCACCGCCGCGCGGCTTTCGCCGCCGAAGGCCGCCCTCGCCGCGTATACGCCGTGGGGCATGAGGCCGCCGCTTACGGCGGGGTACAAATTAATCGTGGGGAAGCCGAGGGAGTGGCCGAGGCCCTTGCCGCGCTCCACCGTACCCGTGACCGAAAAGGGCCGCCCGAGCAGGGCCGCGGCCCGCTCCATGCTCCCCTCGGCGAGAAGGGCGCGGATACGGCTGCTGCTGACGGGGCCGCCGAGGGCGGTTTCCTCGGGGAGAACACGAACGTAAAGCCCCCTCTCCCGCCCGAGCCGCTCCAAGTCCTCCGCGCCGAGGCGGTCGCTGCCGAAGGTGTAGTTATAGCCGCAGAAAAGCGCGGCGGCGGAGTGTTCCCGAACGAGCAGCTCCACAAATTCGGCCCCGCTCATCGCAAGCAGGGCGGGCGAGGCCCCGAGCATACGAAGCTCCGCGCCGAGGCCCTCTATCAGACGGCGTTTTTCGGCGTTATCGGTCAGGATATTCTCCTCCGCGCCGAAAAGCACGCTCGCGGGCGGGCGGTCAAAGGTGAGCGCGGCCGCGCATAGGCCGTTCGCCCGCGCGTAGCCCGCGGCGGCGGCTATTATTTTTTGGTGCGCGATGTGAACTCCGTCATGGGGCCTCCCTCCTTTTCGGAAATGTTTATACCATATTATAGCACCGTTCCCGCTCTTTTGCAAGCCCGAAGGATTAAAATTTTTCCGTCCTTGACTTTGGCGCGGTTCCGTGGTATATTATAAGCAAAGGAGGCGGCGCGATGTACAGAAAAATCAGCCAGGACGAGGCCAAGCGCATGATGGACGGCGGCGGCTGCGTTGTGCTTGACGTGCGCACCGAGGACGAATTTGCGCTGGGGCATATCGAAAATTCCGTGTGCATACCCGTGGACGAGCTTGAACAAAGGCTGGACGAGCTGCCCGACAAGTCGGCGCGGATACTGGTATGCTGCCGCAGCGGCCGCAGCAGCGCAGTGGCCGCCGAGTATCTCGACAAGGAAGGGTACGAAAATGTGTGCGACTTCGGAGGGCTGCTTTCGTGGAGGTACGGCTATGTGGAATGGGATTAAAGGCGTCGCCGCCGCGCTGCTCTGCGCGGCGCTTTTTTCCGCGCCCGCCGTGCCCTCCGCGGCCGAAGCGGCCTTCGCCCTCGGCGACGATACGGCGGCCTATATCAACAACTGCCCTATCCCCTCCTTCGCGATAAACGGTCAAACGGCCGTGCTGGCCTCGGATTTGGAAAGCTACGGCTTCAGCTGCACATACAACGACTATCTGCGCCGGGTGGACATAAAATTCATCGGCGGCGAAATAACCCCGCTGCGAGTTTGGCGCGACAGGCGTTCCTACGGGCTGGCCGTGGCCGAGCTGCTCCCGACCGACATCGAGGCTTGGCTCGACGGCGAACGCATAACGAGCTTTAACGCCGACAACATGACGGCGATATATTTTGCCGACCTCGCCCGCTGCGGCGAGCTTCGCCGCGACGAGGCGCGGCGGGCCGTATTCCTGACGCTGCCTGGCATGGCGGAGGCGGAGTACCGCCCCGTGGAGGACCGCTCCACGGCCATGGCTCCGCTGCACTTTTGCTTTTCGCCGCCCGAGGGGCGGTACGCGTGGGATTTTACGCTGACGCTGCCGGTCGCGCTATACGACGAGTGCCGCGCCGTCAGCCGCGAGGAAAACGGCGTGTTCAACTACGCGGCCTACGCCGCCGACCCGCGCGACGACCTGTATATCGCGTCGCTGGCCGCCTGCCTCGCCGACGCCGCCGGCAGGCTGGGGCTCGGCCCGCACGAGCGGACGGAGCTCGCGCTCGGGTTTGTGCAGTCGCTGCCCTACGCCGACGACCTCGACGCGAAGGGGGTTGAGGAATACCCCAACTTCCCCGCCGAAACGCTGTTCGAGCAAAAGGGCGACTGTGAGGACAAGGCCATTTTGCTGGCCTGTCTGCTGAAGGAGCTGGGCGTTGACGCGGCTCTGCTCGCGATTGAGGGCGGCGCGGGCGGCCACATGGCCGTCGGCATAGCGGACGACGGCCTTATGACGGGGGCTTACTACCCCGACGGCGGGAAAAAATACTTCTACGCCGAAACCACCGGCCCCGGCTGGGAAATAGGCTCGGTTCCGCTGGAGTACGGCGGAAGGGCGGCGCGTATCATCGAATTTTGATTTTTTTGGAAAAACTTCCGTCATTATTCATAAAAATATATTTACCCCCTTGACTAATCCGCAAAAAAGTTATAAAATATATACGGTTAATTTTATTCTTTGCTTTTTTTATTTTAATATAAGGAGTGTGTTCAAATGGCAAGAAAAAAGAAAACTATGGACGGCAACAACGCCGCGGCATGGGCGTCCTACGCTTTTACCGACGTTGCTGCCATCTACCCCATTACTCCTTC